>CANFIC010000316.1 GCA_947446685.1 Burkholderiales bacterium | reverse complement strand
TTGCGCCTGCTTGGCCTTGCTGGCCTTGGCTTTGAAGCGGTCGATGAACTTTTGCAGATGCTCGATGCGATCCTGCTGCTTGCCAAAGGCCGCTGCCTGCAAAACCATCCGTTCGGCACGCATCTGTTCGAAGGCGGTGTAGTTGCCGCCATAGCGCATCAGCTTGGCGTCGTCCAGATGCAGGGTGACGCGGGTGATTGCGTCAAGGAATTCCCGGTCATGGCTGATGATGATCAGCGTGCCCTCATAGCGCTCCAGCCAGGCTTCCAGCCAGACCAGGGCGTCGAGGTCCAGGTGATTGGTGGGCTCGTCGAGCAGCATCAAATCGGCCGGACACATCAGCGCCCTTGCCAGTTGCAAGCGCATGCGCCAGCCGCCCGAGAAGCTGTTCACCGGCGCGTCGACCTGTTCGCCCTTGAAACCCAAGCCCATCAGCAGCGCCTGAGCGCGCGGCCTGGCGTCAAAAGCGCCGGCATCGCTGAGCATCGCGTGGGCATCGGCCATCGCGTGGCCATCTTCTTCGGCTTCGGCCTTGTCCAGCGCCATCCTGGCTGCCATCAAGCGGTTGTCGCCTTCCAGCACATAGTCGGTGGCCGGCATTTCGGTCTCGGGCATGTCCTGAGCGACTTCGCCGATCGTCCATTGGCGCGGGATTTCAGCCTCGCCCTTGTCGTTTTGCAGACGGTTGGTCAGCATCGCGAACAGGCTCGACTTGCCGGCGCCGTTGCGCCCGACCAGGCCGATTTTCTCGCCCGGCTGCAGCGTGACGCTGGCGTCATCGAGAACGACTTTGGTGCCACGTCGCAGCGTGATATTGCGCAGCGTGATCATGGCTTGGCAGCTTTTTTCATGGATTCCTGGGTCACTAACAACACTTGCTTCTCTCCGGCCGATGTTTCCATCCAGGCCAATTCCAGCTGCGGGAATGCAGCTTCAAAAAATTCATGCTCGTTGCCGATTTCCAGCAGCAGCACACCATGTTCAGTCAGATGTTCCGACGCTTGCGCCAGCAACTGACGCACGAAGTCCATCCCGTCCGCACCGCCGGCTAACGCCAGCTGTGGCTCGGCCAGATACTCTTGCGGCAATGTCGCCATCGAACTGGCATTGACATAGGGCGGATTGCACAGGATCAGGTCGTAGCGGCGCCCAGCGACCGGCGCCAGCCCGTCGCCTTGTGCCAGCTTGATGCGCGCTTGCAGGCCATGCCGGTCGACATTGATGCGGGCGACTTGCAGCGCCTCGGCGCTGAGGTCGACAGCGTCGATCTGCACCTCGGGCCAGGCCAGCGCTGCCAGCACAGCCAGGCTGCCATTGCCGGTGCATAGATCGAGTACCAGGCTTGTCGACTCGGGCAGCCAGGCGTCGATGCTGGCATCGGCGATCAGCTCGGCGATCAGGCTGCGCGGCACGATCGCGCGCTCGTCGACATAAAAAGCCACACCCTGCAGCCAGGCTTCCTGCGTCAAATAGGCTGCAGGTTTGCGGCTGCTGATGCGCAGCGCGATCAGCGCCTCGATGCTGGCGAGATCGTCAGCGCTGAGTTCCTGCAGTTCATGGTCGGCCAGCGCATCGAGCGGCAAGCCGAGGCGCCATAGCAGCAGCCAGGCGGCTTCGTCAAAAGCATTCAAAGTGCCATGCCCAAAAGAAACGCCCGCCTCGGTCAGGCGGGCGGCTTGGGCCTCGATACAGCTCAGCAGGTTCACAACGCTTCCAATGTGGATGGAGGGGAAAGCAGGTCGGCACGGTGCGGCGGCTTCAAGCCGCTTCGGCCTTCAACACTCAGGCGCGCAGCAGGTCGTTGATGCTGGTCTTGGCGCGAGTCTGCGCGTCGACCCGCTTGACGATCACCGCGGCGTAGAGGCTGTGGCTGCCGTCGGCTGAAGGCAATGAGCCGCTGACCACGACCGAGCCCGACGGGATTCGGCCATAGCTGACTTCGCCAGTGGCGCGGTCATAGATCTTGGTGCTCTGGCTGATGTACACACCCATCGACACCACCGAGTTTTCCTCGACGATCACGCCTTCGACGATCTCTGAGCGCGCACCGATGAAGCAGTTGTCTTCGATGATCGTCGGGTTGGCCTGCAATGGCTCGAGCACGCCGCCGATGCCGACGCCGCCCGACAGGTGCACGTTCTTGCCGATCTGCGCGCAGGAGCCCACCGTCACCCAGGTGTCGACCATGGTGTTTTCGTCGACATAGGCGCCGATATTCACGTAGGAGGGCATCAGCACGACGTTCTTGGCCTGGAAGCTGCCGCGGCGCGCCACTGCGGGCGGCACCACGCGCACGCCGATGGCGCGGAATTGATCGTCCGACAGACCGGCATATTTGCTCGGCACCTTGTCATAAAAACTCATGTCGCCCGAGCCCATCACGCGGTTATCGTTCAAGCGGAATGACAGCAGCACGGCCTTCTTGACCCATTGATGCACCAGCCATTGGCCGACCGATTGGCGCTCGGCCACACGCAGACGGCCCGAGTCGAGTTCGGCGATCACATGCTCGACCGCCTCGCGGACTTCGGGCGCGTTGCTGGCGTTCAAGGTGGCGCGGGCCTCCCAGGCCTGGTCAATGATGATTTGCAGATCTTGTGTCATGGTGGGCTCTTGATTCAAAGGGATTGGATATAGGAAGCGATGCGCTGGGCGGCTTCGACGCATTCCGGCGTTTCGGCCACCAGGGCCAGGCGGATGCGGCCGGCGCCGGGGTTCACACCATGGGCCTGGCGCGCCAGCAAGCTGCCTGGCAGCACGGCGACATTGTATTGAGCCAGCAGATCGAGGGCGAAGGCGATGTCGTCACCGCCATGCAGATGGGCAGGAATTGCGGCCCAGAGGTAGAAACCGGCATCGGGCAGGGCCACGTCGAGGTGGCTGGTCAGCAGCGGCGTCACCTGGGCAAACTTGGCACGGTATTTGGCCCGGTTGGCGATCACATGGTCCTCATCGTCCCAGGCCGCAATGCTGGCCGTTTGCACCAAGCCGCTCATCGCGCTGCCATGGTAGGTGCGGTAGAGCAGGAAGCGCTTGATGATGGCGGCGTCGCCGGCCACGAAGCCCGAGCGCATGCCCGGCACGTTCGAGCGCTTGGACAGGCTGGTAAATGCGATCAGGTTGCGGAAGTCGCTGCGGCCGAGTTTGGCTGCGGCCTCAAGGCCACCGAGCGGCGCCTCGTCGCGGAAATAGATCTCCGAATAGCATTCGTCTGAAGCGATGACGAAGCCGTAGCGGTCCGACAGCTCGAACAGCATCTTCCATTCGTCCAGCGGCATCACCGCGCCGGTCGGATTGCCCGGCGAGCAGACATAGAGCAGTTGCGTGCGGGCCCAGGTGGCGGTGTCGATCTCGTCCCAGTTGGCGGCAAAGTTCCGGGCCGGATCACTGTTGGCAAAAGCGGTCTGCGCGCCGGCCAGCAGCGCTGCACCTTCATAGATCTGATAAAAAGGATTCGGGCAGACGACGGTGGCGCCCGGCCTTGTTGGGTCGATCACCGTTTGTGCCAGGGCAAACAAGGCTTCGCGCGAACCGTTGACCGGCAGCAACTGGCTGGCCGGGTCGAGTTGCAGGCCGTAGCGGCGGTGCAACCAGGCAGCGATCGATTCACGCAAGGCCGGGGTGCCGGCGGTGGCCGGATAGCTCGAAAGCCCCTGCAAGCCGGCCAGCAAGGCGTTCTCGACCAGCTTGGGCGCCGGATGTTTGGGCTCGCCGATGCCCAGGCTGATCGGCCTGAAGGCCGGGTTCGGCACGATGCCGGCAATCAACTCCTTGAGCCGCTCGAACGGGTAGGGGTGCAGCTTGTCGAGCAGCGGGTTGTGCGCTGATGCGGGCAGATTGATCATGGTTCTTGTGCGGTCTCAGCCGAGCATGCCCGAAGCGAAGCCATGCGCCGGCAGTTCCACGCGCGGCTGCGGCTGCCAGCCTTGTTGGCGATGCTCGACCACCAGATTGGTATAGATGCCGCCGCGCACATACCATTTGGCGGTGATGCGGATGAATCTGGGCTGCGCCACGGCGACGATGTCATCGAGGATCGTATTGGTGACTTTCTCGTGGAAAGCGCCTTCATTGCGGTAGCTCCAGAAATACATCTTCAAGCTCTTCAGCTCGATGCATTGCTGGTCGGCAATCATGTCGATGGTGAAATGGGCGAAATCGGGCTGGCCGGTCAGCGGGCAATGGCAGGTGAACTCGGGCACCTGAAACTGGATCACATAATCGCGCTGCGGCGCCGGATTCGGGAATACCAGCAATTCCTTGCTCGGTGCCGAAGGCGGATTGGCAGGCATTTCGCGCATCCTGGATACGGCGGCTTGCTTGCTCTTTTGGCTTGTGGTCTTGCTTGCCGGCTTGGCAAGCGGCTTTGCGGTCTGGTTCATCTTGGCCATGGAAGCGACGCAGGCCGGTACAAGGCCGGCCTGAGGTTTAATTTGGGGTAATCCCCGATGTTATCATCCAGCCCCGTATGGCGCCCGAAAATGGCGTTTTATTTAAGTAAATCAATGGCTTAGAAGGGGCTCCCAGGTTCGGGAAGCCTGCCAGGCAAGGGCTGCAAAAAAACCGCTTCCATGCGTCTGAATTCGATCAAGCTCTCGGGCTTCAAGTCCTTTGCTGATCCGACCGTCTTCCAGTTGCCCGGGCAGCTGGTCGGCGTGGTCGGACCGAA
>CANFIC010000315.1 GCA_947446685.1 Burkholderiales bacterium | reverse complement strand
TTCGGCCAATGGGCAAAATTGGGAAAGCTGACGATGCCGATGCGGCCGACGCGGGCGGTCTCGCGCAACATGCCTTCGGTATTGCGCAGATGCTGCAAAGTCTCGAGTTGCAGCACCACGTCGAAGCTCTGGTCGGCAAAGATCGACAGCCCTTCCTCGAGGTTCAGCTGGATCACGTTGACGCCACGCTGCGCGCAGGCCAGCAGGTTCGCATCGTCGAGCTCGACACCGTAGCCGCTGCAGCCGCGGTGCTGCTGCAGATGGGCGAGCAGCTCGCCGGTGCCGCAACCGAGGTCGAGCACGCGCGAGCCTTCGGGCACCAGGGCGGCGATCTGCGCCAGGACAGCGCTCGCAGTCATTGGAATTCTCCCGCGATGCGCTGGAAATAAGCCCGCAGCACGCCGTGGTAGCGCGGGTCGTCGAGCAGGAAGGCGTCATGCCCATGCGGCGCGTCGATCTCGGCATAGGAGACATCGAGCCGGTTGTCGAGCAAGGCCTTGACGATTTCGCGCGAGCGCGCCGGTGCGAAACGCCAGTCGGTGCTGAAACTGGCGAGCAGGAATTTGCAACTGGCGCTGGCGAAAGTGCGGTTCAGGTCACCGCCGAAAGCACGCGCCGGGTCGAAGTAATCGAGCGCCCTGGTGATCAGCAGATAAGTGTTGGCGTCAAAATATTCACTGAACTTGTCGCCCTGGTAGCGCAGATAGCTTTCGATCTGGAACTCGATGTCCTGGGTGCTGTAACCGAGCTCGGCCTCGCGCATCTTGCGGCCGAATTTCTGCTCCATCACATCGTCAGACAGGTAGGTGATATGCCCGATCATCCGCGCCACCCGCAGACCGCGTTTGGGCACCACGCCATGCTCGTAAAAATGACCGCCGTGGAAATCCGGATCGGTGATGATCGCCCGCCGCGCCACCTCGTTGAAAGCGATGTTCTGGGCTGACAGATTCGGCGCAGTGGCGATCGCAATGCAATGGCGCAGCATCTTCGGATAGCGCAGCGACCAGTCGAGCGCCTGCATACCGCCGAGCGAGCCGCCGAGCACGGCGGCCAGTTGGCTGATGCCCAGCCGCTCGAGCAGCAACGCTTGCGCGTCGACCCAATCTTCCACCGTCACGACCGGGAAGTCGGCGCCATAGACGCGGCCCGGCGTATCGGGATTGGCATGCATTGGTCCGGTCGAGCCGAAACAGGAGCCGAGGTTGTTGACGCCGATGACGAAGAAGCGGTCGGTGTCGAGCGGCTTGCCCGGCCCGATCAGGTTGTCCCACCAGCCTTCGCTTTTGTCCTCGCCCGCGTAACTGCCGGCCACATGGTGGCTGGCATTGAGCGCATGGCAGACCAGCACCGCGTTCGAGCGCTCGGCGTTCAATTCGCCATAGGTCTCGTAGACGATGTCGAAGTCGCGCAGCCTGGCACCGCTGCGCAAAGGCAGGGCGGCATCGAAATGCTGGCTTTGCGCAGTCACAAAGCCAAGGCTCGAAGCGCTCATGAAGGCATCGCCGATCTCAGGGTCATCGAAGTTCCGGTGGGCTGTAACTCAAGGGACGCGACATAAGCAATGCACGAGGGTCGCGAACGGCATTTTGCCTTGTCCGTTGGCAGCCGAGAGTTCGCCGAGCCAAGCCAGTTCGCGCCCGGCCTCGACCAGCAGCGCCGGCGGGGCAAAACCGAGCTGGGTCTGCAGCGCTTGCAGCAGCGCCGGCGCCAGCACATCGCCAAGGCTGGAAAGCAGGCGCTCGGTGCGGCTGAGTTCGCGCTCGACATAGCTCACATGAGGTTCGCCTTCGAGCTTGGCCAGCTTTGCTGCGGCCTGCACCGCATCGTCAAAGCTGCCGAGCCGGTCGATCAGGCCGCGCTCCAGCGCCTGCGCACCGGTCCAGACCCGGCCCTGTGCGACTGCATCGATTTCGGCCACGCTCTTCTTGCGCGCTTGCGCAGCGCGACCGGTGAACTCGGCATAGATATGGTTGACGCCTGACTGCACCGTTGAAGCCAAGCGCGGGTCAAGCGGGCGCCGCGGGTCGAAGCCACCGGCCAGCCAGGTGGTGGTGGTACCGCCGGTATGGATCGACAGCTTTTCGAGCAGCTTGTCGCCGGTCGGCAGCATGCCGAAGACGCCAATCGATCCGGTCACTGTGGCCGCATCGGCGATCACCGCATCAGCGCTCATCGAGATCCAGTAGCCGCCCGAAGCCGCCACATCGCCCATCGACACCACCACCGGCTTGCCGGCCTTGCGCGTCAGCTCCAGCTCGCGCCGCACGATCTCGGAAGCGAATGCGCTGCCGCCGGGCGAGTTGACCCGCAGCACGATCGCCTTGGTGTCTTCGTCTTCGCGCGCCTGACGGATCAGCTTGGCGGTCGAATCCCCGCCGATGCGGCCTGGGCCGGCTTCGCCGTCAACGATTTCACCTTCGGCCACGACGATGCCGACCTGCTGCTTCGAAGGCTGCGGTTTTTTCAGCTGGCCGAGGTAGGCGCTGAGGTCGACCTGCCGGAATGATTTGGACTTTTCGTCCATTGCGCCGCGAGCGATCAACAGCTCGCGCATTTCGTCGCGGGTCTTGATGCCGTCGACCAGCTTGGCCTTCAAGGCCAATTGCGCGCTGTCGCCCTTCAAGGCTTCCAGCCGCTGTGGCAGCTGCTCGATGCCCAGCGCAATCGCGCCCGGCTCGAGCTTGCGCACTTTCTCGACCGCTGTGGTGTAACCGCTCCACAGCTCACCATACAGATAGCTCTCGGCCTCGATCGAAGCCTTCGACGGGCCGTTGGCAAAATAGGGCTCGGCAAAGCTTTTGTAGGTGCCGACGCGGATCACATTGGCCGACACGCCGAGCCGGTCAAGCGCATCTTTGTAGTAATTGCGATAGCGGCCGAAGCCTTCGATCATCACGCCACCCATCGGGTGCAGATAGATCTCGTTGGCTTGTGCGGCGAGGAAATAGCTGCGCTGGCTGTAGTTGTCGCCATAGGCGAGCAGCGGCTTGCCACTGGTCTTGAAACGGGTCAGCCCGGCAGCCAACTCATGCAGGCTGGCCAGACCGGCGCCGCTGAAATCATCAAGCCGCAGCGCCACCGCGCTGATCTTGTCGTCTTTGGCCGCGGCTTCCAGGGCCCGCAACACATCGCGCAGCCGCGTCTGCTTTTGCGCCTGCCCTTGCACTTGGGCCATCAGCTGTTCGCGCGCCGAGCCCGAAAACTGCTCGACCAGCGCGCCCTTCAGATCCAGCACCAGGGTCGTCTTGTCCTGCAAGGCCTTGGGCCCGCGCGTGGCCAGCCCGACAATGATCGCAATCAGCAGCGCCAGCAGCAGCAGGTTCAGCAACACCCTGCGCGTGCCGTCGAGCAGCCACCAGCCTTTGCCCAGCACCCAGCCGAGCGGCTTGAAGAATGATTTGATGCTCACGCGCTTGTCTCCTGGAAGTGAAAGCGCTGTGATTGTGCAGCATCTGCCCGCAACGATCGTGGGCTCGGAGTCAACGAGGAATGCCCTGCAGCCTCTGATATTCAACGAAATTATTCACATAAATCCAGGGCCGGAGCGCCATTCGAATTAAAGTCAGCATCTCGATAAATACGTTTTTTCCTTGAATATATTCACTTGATTAGTAATATTACTGAGAATAAAGCATGACCATTCATGGCAAGGCTTATGTCGTCGGCGCCTATGAGCACCCGACGCGCAAGGCCCCGGATCGTTCGGTGGCGCAGTTGCATGCTGAAGTCGCCCAAGGTGCGCTGCTTGATGCCGGTTTGAGCAAGGACGACATCGACGGCTATTTCTGTTCGGCCGACGCGCCCGGCATGGGCCCGACCTCGATGGTCGAATACCTGAACCTGCGGCCGCGCCATATCGATTCGACCGACATCGGCGGCGCTTCCTACCTGAGCCTGGTCAGCCATGCAGCGCAGGCGATCGCGGCAGGCAAATGCAATGTCGCGCTGATCACGCTGGCCGGACGGCCGCGCAGCGAAGGCGTGGCCACCGGCATTACGCCAAAGCTGCGCAACCCTTCGCAGCCGGATTTCCAATGGGAATATCCCTACGGCATCGCCAATGCCAATGGCTATGCGATGTGCGCCAAGCGCCATATGCATCAATACGGCACGACCAGCGAGCAGCTCGCCTGGATCAAGGTGGCGGCTTCGCACCATGCCCAGCACAACCCGAATGCGCTGCTGCGCCAGGTGTTGACGGTGCAGGATGTGCTCGATTCGCCAATGGTCGCCGACCCCTTGCACCGGCTCGATTGCTGCGTCGTCACCGATGGCGGCGGCGCCCTGATCGTGACAAGGCCGGAGATCGCACGCTCGCTGCAGCGCCCGCTGGTCAAACTGATCGGCGCCGGTGAGGCCGTCAAGCATCAGGCCGGCGGCTATTTCGACCTCACCACTTCGGGCGCGCGCTGGTCGGGCGCCCAGGCTTTTGCCGAAGCCGGCGTGACACCGGCCGACATCCAGTACGCGTCGATCTACGACAGCTTCACCATCACCGTGCTGATCCAGCTGGAAGACCTGGGCTTTTGCGCGCCGGGCCAGGGCGGTGCTTTCGTTGCCGATGGCAACCTAATCTCGGGTGTCGGCAAGCTGCCGTTCAACACCGATGGCGGCGGGCTGTGCAACAACCATCCGGCCAATCGCGGCGGCATGACCAAGGTGATCG
>CANFIC010000314.1 GCA_947446685.1 Burkholderiales bacterium | reverse complement strand
GGTGGTGAAATCGGCGCGCATCAGCAACACCACCGCGAACAGCAAGAAGGCAAAGGTGGCCATCCAGCGCGGGTCGAATCGCGTGATATTGCGCCCGACCAGGGGCGTCAGCAGCATCGCCAGCAACCCCACCGGCGCCAGCGCCATGCCGGCGTCGATGGCGCTATAGCCCATGAACTGCTGCAACCAGAGCGGCAGCAGGACCAGGTTGCCGAAGAACAGGCCATAAGAGACCGACAACGCAATCACACCTGCGGTGAAATTGCGCCGCGCAAACAAGCGCAGGTCGACCACCGGGTGCTTGTCGGTCAGCTCCCAGGCGACGAAAAAGACCAGGCCTGCACCTGCCACCAAGGCCAGCAACTGGATCTGCCCGCTGGCAAACCAGTCGAGTTCCTTGCCCTTGTCCAGCATCAACTGCAGCGCACCGACCCACAGCACCAGCAAGGTCAAACCGACCGTATCGATCGGCAGCTTGCGGATCTGTGTCTCGCGTTCCGAGTAGATACTCCAGGTCATAAAAGCCGCAAACAGTCCGATCGGCACGTTCATGTAGAAGATCCACGGCCATCTGACGCTGTCAGTGATCCAGCCGCCCAGCAAGGGCCCGACCACCGGCGCCACCAAGGTCGTCATACCCCATAGCGCCAGCGCCGTGCCAGCGCGGGCGCGGGAAAAACTCGACAACAGCAGCGTCTGCGACAAGGGAATCATCGGCCCCGCCACCAGGCCCTGGAAGACGCGGCAGATGATCAACATGTCGAGCGAATGGGCAAAGCCGCAGAGCCAGGACGCCAGGGTAAACAGCAGCACGCTGCTAGTGAACAAGCGCACCGCGCCGAAACGCTGGGTCAACCAACCGGTCAGGGGCACAGAAATTGCATTGGCCACCGCAAAGCTGGTGATGACCCAGGTGCCCTGCATCGGGCTGACCCCCAGATCGCCCGAAATCGCCGGGATCGACACATTGGCGATCGACGAATCGAGCACATTCATGAAAGTCGCCAGCGACAGCGACAGCGTGCCCAGCAGCAGCGCAGCGCCTTTCAGCGGCTCCGGCGCCTGGTAGGTCGACTCGTTCATCGCGGCAAGTTCAACGCTTGGCTGCGGCAGGCTTGGCCGCATGGGCCAGATTGGCCTTGATGATGCGCGCCACTTCGGCTTCGGCCGCGCTGTCGGCGAAGTCGTTGACCAAAGTCTGCGTGGCTGGCGTCTGGCGCGGCTGGGTGACCAGCGCCTGGCCGCTCTGGTCCTGCACGTCGATGCTGGCATTCATCGACAAGCCCACCCGCAGCGGATGCTGAGCCACCTCGGCCGGATCGAGCGAAATCCGCACCGGCACACGCTGCACCACCTTGATCCAGTTGCCGGTTGCATTCTGTGCCGGCAGCAATGCGAAAGCAGCACCGGTGCCGGCCGACAGGCCGATCACCCGCCCGTTGAATTCAACCTTGCTGCCGTAGACATCGGCGTCGAGCTTGACGCTCTGTCCAATGCGCAGCCTGGCAAGCTGACCCTCCTTGAAATTGGCATCCACCCAGGGCTTTTGCAGGCCGACCACGGCCATCAGCGGGGCTCCTGCGGCAACGCGCTGACCGAGCTGCACGCTGCGCCGGGCGACCCAGCCGTCGACCGGCGACTGCAAGCTCATGCGCTGCAGCGCCAGATGGGTTTCGCGCACCCTTGCGGCGGCGCGCTGCACGGCCGGATGCTCGGCAATGCTGGTGCCATCGGTCAGCAACTGGTTGGCTGCAAGCGATTCCTGCGCCGCCTGCCTCGCCGCCTGCGCAGCGCTGAGGCTGCTCTGGGCGCTGCTGACTTGCGAGACCGCATGGTCAACTTCCTCGCGGCCCACGGCGCCGCTGGCCAGCAAAGGCAAGCGCCGCTGCACATCGGCCTGCAAGCGGGCCAATTCGCTGGCGGCACGCTGTATATCGGCTTCGCGCAGACGGATCTGGGCCTGCAGGCCGGCATTGTTCGCATACAGGCCGCTGACTTCGCGCACCGTCTGGGCGAGCTGGTTTTGCGCCTGGTCGAGTGCCAGCTTGGCATCCGCCGGGTCCAGGTTGACGAGCAGCTGGCCGGCCTTGATGAAGTCGGTGTCATCTGCATGGATCGCACGCACCGTGCCGCCCAGCAAGGGCGTGATCTGCACGATGTCGGCATTGACATAGGCGTTATCGGTCTTCTCGTAACGGCTGGCCACCAGCGTCTGGTAGGCCAGATAGCTGCCCAGGCCCAGCAACAGGGCCAGGCTCAGGACGGTCAAGACGGTCTTGCGCCTGGTATTGGGTTTAATGGCTTGATCGGCGGCGTTCATGGGCTTGTTCTCGTTGGTTTGCATTCAATTCACCTCGGCGGCTTCTTGCCAACCGCCACCCAGACTCACCATCAGTCTGGCTTGAGCTTCGAGCGTCAGACCTTGCAGCTCGAGGCTTGCGCGTTGCTGCAACAGCAAGGCCTGACGCGCGTTCAGCATCGCCTGGCGGCCGCCGATCCCCGCATCAAACCGCTGCCGGGCCAGAACCAGATTGGCCTGACTGTTGGCCAGCAAAGCGCCCTGCTCTTGCTGTTGCAACTGCAGCGACTGCAAGCTGCTGAGCTGATCGCTGGCATCGCGCACCGCTTCGAGCAGCGCGGCATTGTAGGAAGCAACAGCGCTGTCAACCTCGGCGGCCGAACCGCGCAACTGCGCGCTCAGCTGTCCGGCATCGAACAGCGGCAAGCGCAAGGAAGGGCCGAAACCAAATTGCCGGCTGCCTGATTGCAGCAGCCGGTCCATGCCGATCGCGCTGAAGCCGGCAAAAGCGTTCAGGTTGATGTTGGGGTAGAACTGCGCTCTGGCTACGCTGACCTGCTGGGTCGCGGCCTCGACCCGCCAGCGCGCAGCGACGACATCGGGGCGGCGCCCGAGCAGGTCCAGACCGATGCCGCTGACCGATTGCGGCTTTGAGTCCAGCGACATGACCGGTGCCAGATCGTTCAAGGCTGCTGCCGGCTGGACGCTCAGGGCAGCCAACTGGTGGCGCAGCATGCTGGCTTGCCCGTCCAGCAGCAAGGCCTGGCGGCGCAATTCGGGCAATGGCGACTCGGCCGCTCGCAGGGTCTGGCTGTTGTCCAGGCCGGCGGCAAAGCGCTGCTGCACCAGCGCCAGCGACTGCTCGCTATCGGCCAGTTGCAGCAAGAGCAAGCGGCCTTGGGCGAGGATGCGGGCCAAGGACAGATAGCTGCGCGTGATCTGGCCGGCCAGCATCAAACTGGCGGCGGCGGCATCGGCCTCGGCGGCCCGCGAAGCGCCGATCGCAGCAGCCAACTGGGCCTGATGACGGCCGAAAAAGTCCCAGTCATAGCTGAGCCCGGCTTGCAATGAAGCCGTGGTGCGCTGGGTGCCGGCCAGCGGCGGCGGGATCAGGCCATGTTCGGTATAACGCTGACGGGTCGCATCAAAACCAAGGCCGACCGAAGGCTTGGCCGCGGCACCCGCCGCTTCCTCGGCAGCGGCCGCCCGCATGATGCGCGCCCTGGCCTGCAGCAGGCTGGGAGATGCAACCAAGGCCTGAGCGATCAAGGCATCGAGTTGCGGGTCTTTGAATTCGCGCCACCAGCGGGCCTCGACGGCAGCCGGCTTGCCTGCTGTCAGGCCGACCTTGCCCGGGTTCAGCAGCTGCGCGGCATCAGGCAGCAACGGTTGGCGGGCACAGGCTGCCAGCGCAAGCGCAGCAGCCAGGACGGTCAATTTTTTCAAATGGTTAAGCATCAGGATTCAGTGGGTTTCGGTTCTGCATGGGCTTGCCGCAAGGCTTCGCCATTGCCAATCAAACGCTGCAACAAACTCAACAGCAAGCGCCATTCCTCACTGCTGAAGCCCTTCAAATGGTCATTGAAAACATCAGACAGCACAGCCGGCAACTCGGCCGTGACGCGCTGCCCTTCTTCGGTCAGCGCGACCGTGACAACGCGCCGGTCATCGGTGCAGCGCTGCCTCAGGCACAAGCCCTTGGCTTCGAGCCGGTCGAGCAAACGGGTCATCGCCCCGGCATCGGTATCGAGCTCGCGCACCAGGCTGGCCACCGAACTCGGGCCGCTCATGCGCAACAAAAACAAGGGCAGCCATTGCGCATGGGTCAAGCCTTGCTGAACCAGGCGCTGATCGATTTGCTGTGTCATCAGTTGCCTGGCGCGATGCAGCAGCCAGCCCAGGCTTTCGCTGCGCTTGTACTTGCCCGGCTGATAAAACTCGGGTAAACCCGTGACGATTTCGCTCATGGCCCGAAATGTATTTGCCTAGGCAACTATTGTCAAGGCAGATGATCAAACCCGAGCGGGGCTTGTGTTGGCCGCAATACACTGCTGCCATGTCTGCATCCAAAGCTTCCGATTCAATGCCCAAAGGCAACCCGCGCTCGCTCGCGGGTCTCTGGCCATTTCTGCATCCCTATCGCTTTCGCATCGCCATGGCCTTCGTCTTTTTGCTGCTCGCGGCGCTGACGACCTTGAGCTTTCCGCTGGCGCTGCGCGGCCTGGTCGACCAGGGATTGGTGACGGCCGAACCGGGCGAGCAGTTGATGGGCTTACGCGAGCATTTCCTGGCGCTATTCGCCGTTGGTGCGGCGCTGGGGCTGTTCTCAGCCGCGCGCTTTTATATGGTCACCTGGCTTGGCGAGCGCGTCACCGCCGACCTGCGCAGCGCCGTCTACAGCCATGTGCTCAAGCAAAGCCCC
>CANFIC010000313.1 GCA_947446685.1 Burkholderiales bacterium | reverse complement strand
TCTTTCCGCAGCCTGGCTGGGTGGAACATGACCCGGAGGAGATCTGGCAAAGCCAGCTGGTCACCGCGCAGGAAGCGCTGGCCAAGGCCGGCATCACGGGCGCCCAGGTCAAGGCCATCGGCATCACCAATCAGCGCGAAACCACGGTGGTCTGGGATCGCCGCACCGGTCGTCCGATCCACAACGCCATCGTCTGGCAAGACCGGCGCGGCGAGCCCTTGTGCGCGCAGCTGCGCGATCAGGGCCATGCCCAGGCCATTCATCGCAGCACCGGACTGGTGGTGGACGCGTATTTCTCGGCCACCAAGATCCGCTGGATCCTCGACCATGTCAGCGGAGCCCATATCGCCGCTGCGCAGGGCGAGCTGGCCTTCGGCACCGTGGACAGCTGGCTGCTTTGGAAGCTGACTGGCGGCCGGGTGCACGCCACCGATGTCAGCAACGCCGCCCGGACCATGCTGTTCGACATCCGCCACAACCTTTGGGACCCTGAGTTGCTGAAGCTGCTGCGCGTGCCCGACAGCCTGCTGCCGAAGGTGTACCCCAGCAGCCATTGGTTCGGCGAGACCGATGCTGCGTTGCTGGGGGCTTCGATCCCTGTGGCTGGCATCGCCGGCGATCAGCAGAGCGCGCTGTTCGGTCAGGCCTGCTTCACACCCGGGCTGGCGAAGAACACCTATGGCACGGGCTGCTTCATGCTGATGCACACCGGTGACAAGTTTCGAGTCAGCGAGAACGGGCTGATCACCACCAGCGCAGCCCAGGTCGACCAGAAGCCGCAGTACGCGCTGGAGGGCAGCGTGTTTATCGGCGGAGCGGTGGTGCAGTGGATGCGCGACGGCCTCAACGCGATCAAGGCCAGCAGCGAGGTGCAGTCGCTGGCCGAGAGCGTGCCCGATGCCGGCGGCGTGATGTTCGTGCCGGCCTTTACCGGCCTGGGCGCGCCCTACTGGAACGCCAACGCCCGCGGTACGCTGACCGGGCTGACCCGCGGTACGACGATGGGCCATATCGCCCGTGCGGCGCTGGAGAGCATTGCCTTTCAGAGCGCTGCGCTGCTGCTGGCGATGAGCCGCGACGCGGTGGCAGCCGGCGGTTCACCGGTGGCCGAGCTGCGGGTGGACGGCGGCGCCTGTGTCAATGACCTGCTGATGCAGTTCCAGGCTGACCTGCTGGGTATCCCGGTGGTGCGCCCCCAGGTGACCGAGACCACGGCTCTGGGTGTGGCTTACCTGGCTGGCCTGGCCATCGGGGTCTACCAGGACCTGAGCGAGTTGTCGGCGCAATGGCAGGTGGAACGGCGCTTCCTGCCCACGCTGCCGCGCGCGCGGGCGCAGGCCCTGATGGACGATTGGGCGCATGCGGTGCGGCAGACCACGGCCGCCTGATGCATAGGCCGAAGCAGAGTCTCCTGCATCAGCTGCCCCGGCCGCAGCGGCGTCATCTCCAGACTGACCACCGACCTCGAGCAAGAACGATGGTGCAGTGGAGGCCTGCCGGAAGGTCAGGTAGATAGCAGGGCTTGCAAAGCATATTGACAGCATATATGCTGTCAATATGCTTCCTGTCGTCATCGATACCAATGTGCTCGTCGCGGGTCTGCGCTCCGGCGGAGGGGCATCGCGGGCGGTGTTGCGCCGGGCTTTGGCTGGCGGCTTGCAACCCTTGTTTGGCAATGCGCTGTGGATGGAATACCAGGATTTGCTGGGCCGCCCGGTCTGGGGCGATGCCACCACAGCAGACGAGCGGCGCGACGTGTTGGCGGCGCTGGCACGACAAGGGCGCTGGGTGACGGTGTATTACGGTTGGCGCCCCAACTTGCCTGACGAGGCGGACAACCATTTGATCGAGCTGGCGTTGGCTGGCGGGGCGCAGGCCATCGTCACCCACAATTTACGGGATCTTCGAGGCGGCGAGTTGCGCTTAGGTAATCTGCGGGTGCTGACACCCGCGCAATGTCTGGAGGAATGGAAATGAGCACCTTGACCATAAGGCTGCCCGACGACACAGCGCAGCGGCTCAAGTCGCTGGCACAAAGCCGGGGGCTGAGCATGAACAAGCTGGTAGAACAGCTCAGTGCCCATGCGCTGTCCGCCTGGGATACCGAGAACCATTTCCGCGCCATGGCGGCCACGGGGGATGTGCAAAAGGCGCTGGCCGTGCTGGACGGCCTGGACGCAGCTGAATCGAAATTTTGATGCCCACTGGCCGGCCCCATCGAGCGCGGAGCGCCAGGCTATGGCTTATGGCTTCCCGGCCGCCTGACCAGTTCGCCGCCCTTCATCACAAAGCTGATTTTTTCGAGCAGCTTGACGTCGACCAGGGGATTGCCTGCGACGCCAACCAGGTCGCCGAAACGGCCCAGGGCGATGCTGCCGACATCACCTGATTTTCCAAGTGCTTCGGCGGCGTTGAGCGTTGCTGACTGGATCGCCTGCAGCGGGGTCATGCCCCAGGTCACCATGGTGGCGAACTGCTTGGCGTTATCGCCGTTCGGATAGACGCCGCCATCAGTGCCATAAACCATCTTGACACCGGCCTTGACGGCAGCCTGGAAGGTCTGGCGCTGCTTCAAGCCGATCATCCTTTCTTTTTCGAGCGACTCCTTGAAAACGCCGTTCTTTTCGCCTTCGGCGAGGATGTAGTCGTCGTTGTAGATGTCCATCGAGAACCAGGCGCCATGCTGCTTGGCCAGCTGGAAGGCCTCTTCATCGGCGAGGCTGGCATGTTCGATGGTGTCGGCGCCAGCGCGCAGCGCATCCTTGATCCCCGAGGCGCCATGGGCATGGACGGCGACCTTGAGCCCGAGCATATGGGCCTCGTCGACCACCGCCTTCATCTCGGCCAGGTCCAATTGCTGACCGCCGACCGTGTCGGTCTTCGAGAAGACGCCACCAGTGCCGCAGAATTTGATCACCTCGGCGCCATATTTGCGCAACTTGCGCACAGTCGCGCGCAGCGCTTGCGGGCCATCGGCGACCGCTGGTGTCGGAGTGGTGATTGATGGCGGGAACTCGGTCGCATCGCAATGCCCGCCGGTCGCGCCGATGGCATAGGTGGCCGGTACGATGCGCGGGCCGGGGATGAAGCCGGCTTCGATGGCCTGCTTCAAGGCCACATCGTCATAGCCACCGGAGCCGACGTTGCGGACGGTCGTGAAACCGGCATCAAGGGTTTTTTTCGCGTTCGCCACGCCAACCACGGTCCAGAAGTTGTCGGTAAATTCGAGCCATCGATAGCCGCCATAGCGAGGGTCGCCGGTCAGGTGCACATGCATGTCGATCAGCCCGGGTAGCAAGGTGATGCCCGGTAAATTGATGCGGCGCGCGTCCTTGGCGATTGCATCGCCTTGTTTGCCGACTGCGCTGATGCGCCCGTCGGTGATCGTCAGTTGAGGTTTTTCGACCATTTGTCCGCTGCTGACATCGATCATCCGGTCGGCGCTCACCACCACGGTATCGGCATGAACTGCCAGCCAGGGCACCAAGGCAATGGCCAGGGCGGTCAAATTTCTGCGCATGGTGAACAAACTCCGATCGATGGGTGAAGCGCGATTGTGGCGCAGACATATCGGTGAGAATCGGCGGGCCCGCCGTAATCAGGAATCCAAAGCCATGATGATGAACCGCAAGACTTCGCTCCTGCTCAATCTGGGCCATGCGCTGGATCATCTGTTCTTGTTGATCTTCGCCACCGCTGTCACCAGCATCGCGACCGAATTCGGTTTTGCGCGCTGGGAAGACCTGATGCCTTACAGCGCCGGCGCTTTCTTGCTGTTCGGCATCGGCTCGGTGCCGGCCGGGCGGCTGGGTGATCTTTGGGGCAGACGCAGCATGATGGGCATTTTCTTTTTCGGCATCGGCGCTGCGGCCATGCTTTGTGCGGCGGTGCAAAACGCCTGGCAAATGGCTGCTGCGCTGGCCTTGCTCGGCGCTTTCTCTTCGATTTACCACCCGGTCGGGATTCCGATGTTGTTGCAACATGCGCGCAATCCGGGGCTGACGATAGGCGTCAACGGGTTGGCGGGCAACCTCGGCATCGCAGTGGCCGCCATCCTGACCGGCTTGATGGTCAAGTACGCAGGCTGGCGCGCAGCCTTCATCGTCCCGGCAATGCTGTCTTTCATCTGTGGTTTTGTTTTCCTGCGCGTGACCCCGGCCGAGACCGAGTCGCCGGCCCGGCGCAAGAACAAGTCTTCGGTACAACTGTCGCCCAAGTTGCTGGCGCGCTTGTTCATTGTGATGACCTTCGCGGCGATCTCGAGCAGCCTGTTGTTCAATTTCACCACCAACGGCAATGGCCAGCTGCTGCGTGAGCGCTTCCTCGGCCTGGTCGACGATCCGGCCTTGCTCGGCGCGCTGCTGGCGATTGTTTATTCTGTGGCTTCGCTGGCCCAGGTGATCGTCGGACGCCTGATCGATCGCTATCCGCTCAAGCGCCTGTATCTGGCGATCGTTTTACTGCAGATCCCGATGTTCTTGCTCGCCGCCAATGCGCAGGGCTGGACGCTTTTTTGCTTGCAGATCGGTTTTATGGTGATGATCTTCGGCGCCATCCCGTTCACTGACGCAATGATCGTCCGCTATGTCGACGATGCCATCCGCTCGCGCGTCTCGGGGATGCGTCTGGCGGTGTCCTTCGGCATCAGTTCGCTGGCGGTCTATCTGCTGGGGCCGGCAGTCAAGAGCGCCGGCTTCTCGAATTTGCTGTTGGCGATGGCGGTGATCTCCAGTTGCAC
>CANFIC010000312.1 GCA_947446685.1 Burkholderiales bacterium | reverse complement strand
ATATGGCGAACTGCTCGGACAGGGTCTGGCTGAAGACGATCGCAGAAAACTCACCGAGGCTGTGTTGAGAGGGCGTCCCTTGGGCGAGCCGAATTTTCTGAAGCAGTTGGCCAATCAGAATAGGCGTTTTGCTGTGGCAAGAGCTCGCGGCCGGCCGCGGAAACCTGTAGTGGGTCAGCAAAAAATCGACTCTGACCCCATTTAAATCTGACATTTGCCTGGTGGGGGTAATTACTCGACTCTGACCCCATTTTATTCAGCTTGAAGAAATTGCTGCAGTGCAGTAACCTGTCGGTCGTTTCTGGATACTGATGGGGATTGCTGTGAGTAAATTGACCAAGGCCGCCGAAATTCAAGCCGAGATTCAGGATCTCGCTGCCCATGGGCTGTACCGGCCGCAGAACGAAAAGGACGCTTGCGGTCTTGGTTTTGTCGCGCATATCAAGGGTCTGAAGGCGCACAGCATCGTCCAGCAGGGCCTGAAGATCCTCGAGAACCTGGATCACCGGGGTGCGGTCGGTGCCGACAAGTTGATGGGCGACGGTGCCGGCATCCTGATTCAGATCCCCGACGAGTTTTATCGCATCGAGATGGCTGCGCAGGGCATCGACCTGCCGCCGCCGGGTGAATATGGGGTTGGCATGATCTTCCTGCCCAAGGAGCATGCATCGCGCTTGGCTTGCGAGCAGGAACTGACCCGCGCGATCAAGGCCGAAGGTCAGGTGCTGCTCGGTTGGCGCGATGTGCCGGTCGACCGCGAGATGCCGATGTCGCCGACAGTGCGCGAAAAAGAGCCGGTTATCCGTCAGATCTTCATCGGCCGCGGGCAGGACATCATTGTTCCCGATGCCCTTGAGCGCAAGTTGTATGTGATCCGCAAGACCGCGTCGAGCGCGATCCAGGCCCTGCAGCTGACGCATAGCCATGAGTACTACGTGCCCAGCATGAGTTGCCGCACCGTCATCTACAAAGGACTGTTGCTGGCCGACCAGGTTGGCGGCTATTACAAGGACCTGGCCGACCCGCGCGTGGTTTCGGCCATCGCGTTGGTGCACCAGCGTTTTTCGACCAACACATTCCCCGAATGGCATCTGGCCCACCCCTACCGGATGGTGGCCCATAACGGCGAAATCAACACCGTCAAGGGAAATTTCAACTGGATGCGCGCCCGCGAAGGCGTGATGAAGTCGCCGGTGCTCGGCGAGGACTTGAACAAGCTCTATCCGATCAGCTTCGAGCACCAGAGCGACACCGCGACTTTCGACAATGCGATCGAGTTGCTGACGATGGCGGGTTATCCACTCGCCCATGCGGCCATGATGATGATCCCGGAAGCCTGGGAACAGCATGAAATGATGGACCCGCGCCGCCGCGCTTTCTATGAATATCACGCGGCGATGATGGAGCCCTGGGACGGTCCTGCCGCGATGGTCTTCACCGATGGCCGCCAGGTCTGTGCCGCACTCGACCGCAACGGCCTGCGCCCGGCGCGCTACTGCATCACCGACGACGATCTGGTGGTGCTCGCTTCCGAATCCGGTGTCCTGCATATTCCGGAGAACAAGATCGTCAAGAAATGGCGCTTGCAGCCAGGCAAGATGTTCCTGATCGATCTGGAGCAGGGCCGGATCGTCGACGATGAGGAACTGAAGAACCAGTTCGCCAATGCGCGGCCTTATCGCCAATGGATCGACAACGTCCGCGTCAAGCTCGACGACATCAAGGTGCCCGAGGTATTGCCGGCCGAGTTCAAGACTTCCTTGCTCGACCGTCAGCAGGCCTTCGGTTTTACCCAGGAAGACATCAAGTTCCTGATGGGGCCGATGGCTTCGGCTGGTGAAGAAGCGCTCGGCTCGATGGGCAATGACTCGCCGCTGGCGGTGCTGTCTTCAAAAGACAAGCCGCTTTACAACTATTTCAAGCAACTGTTCGCCCAGGTCACGAACCCGCCGATCGACCCGATCCGCGAAAACATCGTGATGTCGCTGAACAGCTTTGTCGGCCCCAAGCCGAACCTGCTCGACATCAACGCGGTCAATCCGCCGATGCGCCTGGAAGTGTCGCAGCCGATTCTTGACTTCAAGGATATGGCCCGTTTGCGCCAGATCGAGGCCTACACCAACGGCAAGTTCAAGACCTACGAGCTCGGCATCACCTACCCACTGGCCTGGGGCCATGAAGGCGTCGAAGCGCAGTTGGCTTCGCTGTGCGCCGAGTCCGTCGATGCGATCAAGAGCGGCCACAACATCCTGATCATCACCGACCGGCAACTGGCGGCAGATCGGGTCGCCATCCCCGCGCTGCTGGCCTTGTCGGCCGTCCATCACCATCTGGTTCGCGCCGGATTGCGCACAACTGCCGGTCTGGTGGTCGAAACCGGCAGTGCCCGCGAAGTCCATCACTTTGCTGTACTCGCAGGTTTTGGCGCCGAGGCGGTCCATCCTTATCTGGCTCTCGAAACCCTGGCCGCGATCGCTGCTGATCTGCCTGGCAGTCCTTCGGCTGACAAGGCGATCTACAACTACATCAAGGCGGTCGGCAAGGGGCTGTCGAAAATCATGTCCAAGATGGGCATTTCGACTTACATGTCCTACTGCGGCGCGCAGATCTTCGAGGCGATCGGCTTGCAGCCTGACTTCGTCGAAAAGTATTTCCGCGGCACGCCGACCCAGGTTGGCGGCATCGGTGTTTTCGAGGTCGCTGAAGAATCGATCCGCCTGCACCGAGCCGCCTTCGGCGACGACCCGGTGCTGGCCGGCATGCTCGACGCCGGCGGTGAATATGCCTGGCGCGCACGTGGCGAAGAGCATATGTGGACGCCTGACGCGATCGCCAAGCTGCAGCACAGCGCGCGCAGCGGCAAGTTCGACACCTACAAGGAATACGCGCAGATCATCAACGACCAGAGCCGCCGTCATATGACGCTGCGCGGCCTGTTCGAGTTCAAGTTCGATCCAAGCAAGGCGATTGCGCTGGATCTGGTCGAGCCCGCCAGCGAAATCGTCAAGCGCTTTGCCACCGGCGCGATGTCGCTGGGTTCGATCAGCACCGAAGCCCATGCAACGCTGGCTGTGGCGATGAACCGTATCGGCGGCAAGAGCAATACCGGCGAGGGCGGCGAAGACCCGGCGCGCTACCGCAATGATCTGAAGGGCATCAAGATCGTCGCCGGCACCAAGGTCAGCGATGTTGTCGGCGCCAAGGTGATCGCGGTCGACTATGAACTGCAGGCCGGAGATTCGCTGCGTTCGAAGATCAAGCAGGTCGCTTCGGGTCGTTTCGGCGTGACGACCGAATACCTGGTGTCCGCCGACCAGATCCAGATCAAGATGGCGCAGGGCGCCAAGCCTGGCGAAGGCGGCCAGTTGCCCGGCGGCAAGGTGACCGAGTACATCGGCATGTTGCGCTATTCGGTGCCTGGCGTCGGACTGATTTCGCCGCCGCCGCACCACGACATTTATTCGATCGAGGATCTGGCCCAACTGATCCATGACCTGAAAAACGTCAACCCGCGGGCCGATGTGTCGGTCAAGCTGGTGTCCGAAGTCGGCGTCGGCACGATCGCTGCGGGTGTCACCAAGGCCAAGGCCGATCACCTGGTGATCGCCGGCCATGACGGCGGCACCGGCGCTTCGCCCTGGTCGTCGATCAAGC
The DNA here is from genome assembly GCA_947446685.1 of Burkholderiales bacterium. GTDB lineage: Bacteria > Pseudomonadota > Gammaproteobacteria > Burkholderiales > Burkholderiaceae_C > Paucibacter_A. The sequence goes on along the minus strand of CANFIC010000312.1, from coordinate 1,087 downwards.
ATGCCGGCACGCCTTGGGAACTCGGTCTGGCGGAGGCGCAGCAGACGCTGGTCTTGAACCGTTTGCGCGGCCGCGTCCGCGTGCAGGCCGATGGCCAGATGAAGACCGGCCGCGACGTCGTCATCGGCGCGCTGCTCGGCGCTGACGAGTTCGGCTTCGCCACCGCGCCGCTGGTCGCCGAGGGCTGCATCATGATGCGCAAATGCCATCTGAACACTTGCCCGGTCGGTGTCGCCACCCAGGATCCGGTCTTGCGCGCCAAGTTCACCGGCAGGCCCGAACATGTGGTCAATTTCTTCTTCTTCGTCGCTGAAGAAGCGCGCCAGATCATGGCCCAGCTGGGGTTGCGCAAGTTCGATGAACTGATCGGCCGTAGCGATTTGCTCGACACGAAAAAGGGCATCACCCATTGGAAAGCCAAGGGGCTTGATTTCTCGCGCATCTTCCATCGCCCTTCGGTGCCTGACGATGTTCCCCGTATCCATGTCAGCACCCAGGACCATGGGCTGGAGCGCGCGCTCGACGTCAAGTTGATCGAGAAATGCCTGCCCGCTTTCGAGCGTGGTGAGAAAGTCCAATTCATGCAGGAGGTCAGTAATGTCCGCCGCACCGTCGGCGCGATGCTGTCGGGTGAGTTGATAAGGCGCCTGCCCGAAGGGCTGCCGGACCAGACGATCTTCATCCAGATGGAAGGCACCGGCGGTCAGAGCTATGGCGCTTTCCTAGCCCAGGGCATCACCTTCTATCTGATCGGCGATGCCAACGACTACACCGGCAAAGGCCTGTCGGGCGGACGCATCATCGTGCGGCCGAGCATCGACTTCCGCGGCGACTCGACCAAGAACATCATCGTCGGCAATACCGTACTTTATGGCGCCACGCGTGGCGAGGCCTTCTTCCGCGGCGTTGCCGGCGAGCGCTTCGGCGTGCGCCTGTCGGGGGCTTCGGCGGTTGTCGAAGGCACCGGCGACCATGGCTGCGAATACATGACCGGCGGCACTGTCGCGGTGCTGGGCCTGACCGGCCGCAACTTTGCCGCCGGCATGAGTGGCGGCATCGCCTATGTCTATGACGAGGATGGCCAGTT
>CANFIC010000311.1 GCA_947446685.1 Burkholderiales bacterium | reverse complement strand
TGGGAAGACATCATCAAGGATCGCAGCAAGGCGCTGGAGGTCAGGCTCGAAGAGTATTACCTCGACTATGCCAAGCTGGTGCTGCGCCATGAATGGGTGCGCATCCTGATCTTTGCTGGCTTCGAGAAATCGGGCATCAACGACCGCTTGTTCAAGCTGCTCAAAGAGCGGATCTTCGAGCCGGTCGTGCGTGAATGCATCGCTGAATATTGCAGCGATCCCGAAGCCTTCAGCGCGAATGAAAACGTCGACCTCGAGCTTGAACTGGTGTGGGGTCTGCATGCGAGCATTTTCTACATCGGCATGCGCAAATGGGTCTATGCGACCACCATGCCCAAGGATGTGAATGCCACCATCATTGCATTGGTCAGCAGCTTTCTGTGCGGCATGAAGGCGCGACTGCAGTCCCGATCTGCCAGCCTGGTCAAGCCTTCAGCGCGCCGACGCGGCAAGGAAGCGCAATGAGCGAGCCGGGTTTTGATGCGCGCGAACTGCGCAATGTCCTCAGCGTCTTCGTCACCGGCGTCACCGTGATCACCACCGTCGATGCCAGCGGCAAAGCCTATGGGCTGACCGCCAATTCCTTCAGTTCGGTGTCGCTCGACCCGCCCTTGATCCTGTGGAGCCAGTCGCTGAATGCACCGAGTTTTCCGGTGTTTCGCGATGCCGGGCATTTCGCCGTGTCGATCCTGGCCGACGACCAGGTCGAGATTTCGAATCGCTTTGCCAAAGCCGGCCCGGACAAGTTTGCCGATGTGCGCACAAGCCCGGGCTTGCACGGCATTCCGCTGATCGAAGGCTGCGCCGCAACGCTTGAATGCACCAAGGTCACCAGCTATCCGGGTGGCGATCATGTGGTGTTTCTGGGCCGGGTCGAGCGCATCGATCGCAGCCAGCGCCGGCCGCTGGCCTTTGGCGGCGGGAAATATGTGATCGCCCATCCGCATGATCTCGACCTGAAGCTGTCGCAGGCGCGCAGCATCGCTGAACTCCAGGCGGTTCGCATGGCGACCCAGGCGATCGTCGACCTCTCCGACGAGCTCGACGAAACGGTGGGGCTAGGCGTCTGGGGCAACAAGGGTCCGACCATCGTGCGCTGGGAAGAATCCAGGCAGCCGGTGAGTGAAAACCTGCGCACCGGACTCGTGTTGCCGGTGCTGAAATCATCGACCGGGCTGGCCTTTGCTGCGCATCTGCCCCGCAGTCTGGTCATCGACGCGCTTGAAGATGAGTTTTCGAGCGAGCAACTGCCCGACAGCGCGGCCGAAGCGACGCTCGATCAACTCGATCACACCATCGCCGAGATTCGCGCGACCGGCTTTTCTCGCCTGCTGAGCTCGGCGACTTTTTCCGATTGGTATGGGGGCGAAATCAACGCGATCAGCGCGCCGGTGTTTGCACGCGACGGTCAGATGGTGCTGGCCTTGACCGTCATCGGCGCGGCCGACAAGCTCGATGTGAGTCTGGACGGCAAGCTGGCCAGCGCACTCGGCCGGACTGCACGGATGTTGTCGACCCGACTCGGTCACCTCGAAGGAAACAAGCCATGACTATGCCGATGAAATTTCACACCCAGGGTTCGTCCGATTCACCGGTGCTGGTGCTGGGCAATTCGCTGGCCAGTTCGATGGCAATGTGGGCCCCGCAGATTGCAGTCTGGCGCCAGCATTACCAGGTGCTGTGCTTTGACTATGCCGGCCATGGCCAGGCCTCGATGGACGGCGCCTGCACGACGGTGGCGGAACTGGCGGAATCATTGCTGGCCGGCCTCGACGCGCTGGGCATCGACCGCTTCCGCTATGTCGGACTGTCGCTGGGCGGCATGCTGGGCCTGCAATTGGCCGCCACCGCGCCGTCACGGCTGCAAAAACTGGTGGTCGCCAACGCCAAGTATTACCAAACTGACGCTGACCGGCAGCCATGGATGGAACGCATCGCCAAGGTCGAACTTGACGGCGTCGAGTCGATCGCGGATGCGACTGTTGCGCGCTGGCTGACCGCGCCCTTCATTGCCAGCCATCCTCAGACCGCAGCCTTGCTGCGCGGCATGATCGCCGGCACTTCCAGGCAAGGTTATGCAGCGGCCGCGGCGATCGTTCGCGATATTGATCTCCGGCCGCTGCTGCCTTCGATCACCTGCCCGACCTTGCTGATCAGTGGCAGCGACGATATGGCTGCACCTGCGGCGCATATGGCCGAACTGGCTGCGGCGATGCAGGCGCAGCATCTGGCGTTTTCACCTTGCGCGCATATCTCGAACCATGAATGCGAAGCTGAATTCACCGCGGTGGTAAGCGACTTCCTGCGCTGAGGCTGGCGGCGGCCAATTCAGCCGTAGGTCCGCCAGGCCCAGAAACCGAGCGTGGCTGCCAGCAGTCCGGCGGCCCAGACCCAGGCTGGAATCACAGCTTTTGCCGCAACCGGTTCCGTGGGCGCGACCTTCTCGGCATAGGCCTGCGGATAAAGCCGCTGCATCTCCAGGTCGAAGCGCTTGAAGAAATCCTCGGACATCGACTTGGCGGCGCCGTCGATCAGGCGCTGACCGAGTTGGGCCACTTTGCCGCCGACCGTGGCCTGGACGGTGTAGTCGAGCAGGCAACCAGCCTCGTTGGGCGTCAGCTTGACTTGAGCATTGCCGCGGCCGAAACCGGCGACACCGCCCTGGCCGTCAAAGGCAATCTTGTAGCTGCTTGGCGCAACGATGTCCTCCAGGCTGATCTTGCCAGCGAACTTGGCCGATACCGGGCCGATCTTCAGTGCCATGCCGACCGCATATTTGTTCTCGCCGGTGGCCTCGACCTTGTCGCAACCGGGAATGCACAGCTTGAGCACTTCCGGGTCGTTCAATGAATCCCAGGCCTGTTGCTGGCTGATCGCCAACTGCTTGCTTCCTTGCATGTCCATGAGCGTGATTCCTTGTGTATTGCCCGATTGTGTCCGTTGCGGCGTTCAGCGCCGCATCAATGCCGCCAGACTGGCAGCAAGTTCCTCGAGCTTGCTGACGTTGTGGACCGCCAGCATGCCATCCGCCTGCTGGTGCAGCACCGCCGCGCCGCGTGCCAAAGGCGCATAGCCTTCGAAGCGCAGCAAGGGGTTCAGCCATAACAGCCGGCGGCTGCGGCGCTTCAACCAAGCCAGTTCCTGCGTCAGCAGCTCGGGCTCGCCGGTATCGAGGCCATCGGTGATCAGCAGCACCAGCGTGCGCCGCCCGACCAGCCGACGTTGATGCCTTGTGCGCAGCGTTGCCAGCGATTCGCCGAGTTGCGTGCCGCCGGCAAAATCATCGATCGCCTGGCTCGCACAAGCCAGCATGGCGTCGGTATCGGCAATCCGGAAGGCCGGCGTCAGATCGGTCAGATGGGTGCCGAAGGCGAACACATCGCAGCGCGGATGACGCCTTGTCGCCGCATGCAAAAAGGCCAGCAGCAGGCGCGCATAGCGCTCCATCGACCCCGACACATCGACCAGCACCAGCAGCGGCAGCATTTGCTCGCGGCGTTGAAGCTTGGGCAGTTGCATGATTTCGCCGCCCGAGCGCACCGCCTGCTGCATCACGCCGGGCCAGTGCAGTTGCGCGCCGCTTGCGGCCGGTCGGGTGCGGCGGGATGCGACCATCGGCAGCGGCAGCTTGACGTCGCGCGCCAGGCGTTCGACCAGACGGTACTCGGTGGCCGAGAGCGCATTGAAATCCGCATGCTTGAGGCGCTGCAAATTGCTGGCTGTCATCGCCGCATCGAACTCGACCTGCTGGTCTTCCTGCTTGGGCTTGACCTGCTGACCGAAGGCCTGTTGCGGCGACAAGGCCTCGCGCACCCGCGGCCGGCGCTTGCTCGGCTCGGCCCGGCCCTCGGCGCTGGGCAGCAATTGCGACAACAGCTTGTGCGCCACTTCAGGGTCGCGGAAGAAGGCGTCGAACAGTTCGCGGAACACTGCGCGGTCCTGTTCGCGGCTGATCAGCACCGCTTCCAAGGCCGCGCCGACATCGGCTTTGGATGCCAGACCGACTGCCAGCGCTGCGTCTGCAGCCAGGGCGATCCGCGAGCTGTCAAGGCGCACGCCGGCACGGCGCAGGCAGCGGCCGAAAGCGCTGATGTTGTCGGCCAGCTTGCCGGTTCTGGCGTCACCCAGCAGCATCGCTTGGCGACCCCTCAGTCGGGCTCGGCCGGCTTGAGCAATTCGGCGCTGAGTTCGCGTGTCAGCGCTGCCACATCTTCGCGCTGCTTGAACAGGATGCCGGCGGTGTCTGCCATCACCTCAGGGTCGATATTGAGCGTGTCAAGCGCGACCAGGGCGCGCGCCCATTCGACGCTTTCGACAATCCCTGGCGCACGTTGGAAGGCGTTGGCAAAGGGCTGGCTGCGCAGGCGGCTGACCACCAGCGCGACTTGTTCCGCGAGCTGGGCCGAGGCGTGCGGCACCTGGGCGCGAATGATCGCCAGTTCGCGCTCGCGCTGCGGAAAATCCAGCCAGTGATAGAGGCAGCGCCGCTTCACCGCATCGTTGAGTTCGCGAGTGCGGTTGCTGGTCAGGATGGTCACTGGCTTGACCACCGCCGTGATCGTGCCGAGCTCGGGAATGCTGACCTGGTATTCGCCCAGATATTCGAGCAAGAAGGCCTCGAAGGGCTCATCGGCGCGGTCGACTTCGTCGATCAGCAGGACGGCGCCAGGGGAGGGTGTCTGCAGCGCCCGCAGCAAGGGGCGGCGGATCAGATAGCGCTCCTGGTAGACCTCGCGCTCGACCCGCTCGATCTCATCGGCATCACCGCCCTGGCCCTG
>CANFIC010000310.1 GCA_947446685.1 Burkholderiales bacterium | reverse complement strand
GAGCACGATGCCCAGGGTTGCGATCCAGAAATGCAATTCAATGGCGCGTTTCGAGAACATTTCGGTACGGCCATACATCCGCGGAATCAGGTGATAGAGGCTGCCCATCGAGATCATGCCGACCCAGCCCAAGGCACCAGAATGCACGTGACCGATGGTCCAGTCGGTGTAATGGCTGAGCGCATTGACCGTCTTGATCGACATCATCGGACCCTCGAAGGTCGACATGCCATAGAAGGACAAAGAAACGATCAGGAACTTCAGAATCGGGTCATCGCGCAGCTTGTGCCAGGCGCCGCTCAAAGTCATGATGCCGTTGATCATCCCACCCCAGCTCGGCGCCAGCAGCACCAAGGAGAACACCATGCCCACGCTCTGCGCCCAATCCGGCAAGGCGGTGTAATGCAGATGGTGCGGGCCAGCCCACATATAGGTGAAGATCAAGGCCCAGAAATGCACGATCGACAGGCGGTAGCTGTAGACCGGTCGGCCAGCCTGTTTCGGGATGTAGTAATACATCATTCCGAGGAAACCGGCAGTCAGGAAAAATCCCACCGCATTGTGGCCATACCACCATTGCACCATTGCATCTTGCACGCCGGCATAAGCTGAATAGCTCTTGGTCAGGCTGACAGGAATCGCGGCGCTGTTGACAATGTGCAGCAAGGCCACCGCGATGATGAAAGCGCCGAAAAACCAGTTTGCCACATAGATATGGCGCACTTCGCGAATACCGATGGTGCCGAAGAAGACGATTGCATAAGAGACCCAGACGACTGCGATCAGGATGTCGATCGGCCATTCAAGTTCAGCATATTCCTTGCCTTGGGTGAAACCCAGCGGGAGCGTGATTGCCGCAGCCAGGATCACCAGTTGCCAGCCCCAGAACGTGAACCAAGCCAAGCCCGGCGCAAACAGTCGGGTCTGACCGGTACGCTGCACCACATGAAAGGCGGTCGCAAACAAGGCGCAACCGCCGAAAGCGAAGATCACCGCATTGGTATGTAAGGGCCGCAAGCGGCCGTAGCTGAGCCAGGGAATACCGAAATTCAACTCGGGCCAGGTCAACTGGGAGGCGATGATCACCCCCACCAACATGCCAACGACACCCCAGAGGACTGCAGCCAGGGCAAAGGCACGCACCACGCCATCATCGTAAACACTTGCGGTTGTTACCGGACCTGCTGACTTTGCCATTGCATTGGCTCCTTGGGACTCTTAATTCGACCTAGGGGATTCTTTGTCAGCCTCATTCGGTGAGGCTTGATATTCATCAAATCCGGCCGGATCTTCCAGAATTCGCCCGCCCTCGCGCTCTAGATCTTCCAGCTGGCCGTTGTTGATGGCCCAGCCAAAAATACCAACGATCAGCAGCACCAGCAGCACCGACAGCGGGATCAACAGATAGAGCACATCCACGGCAGGGTTCCGGTCTATTTCTCGACCATCGGGCGAGCCAGCCGCTGGGCATTCAGGACCACCAAACCCGAGCTTGCGGCCATACCCAAACCGGCTGCCCAGGGTGGTAGCAAACCAGCCATTGCCAACGGAATGCAAGCAGCGTTATAGGCTGCCGCCCAGAGCAGGTTTTGCTTCATTACGCGCCGTGTCCTCAAGGCCAGCTCAATTGCCAGCACCAGATCCATCAATCGATTCGACAGCAGCAAACCATCGGCGCTGGCACGGGCCAGCATGGCGCCCTGCCCCATCACTATGCTGGCATCGGCCAGCGCCAGCACTGGCGCATCGTTGATGCCGTCGCCAACCATCAGCACGCAATGACCTTCGGACTGCAAGCTCGCCACCACCGCCAGCTTGTTTGCAGGCGTTGCATCACCCTGCGCCTGCTGTACCCCAGCCTGAGCGGCCAATAATTCAACCCTCGCTTGCCCATCGCCCGACAGCAGTAAAGTGCGCAAACCCAGCTTGTGCATGCGCGCCAAAGCAGTCATTGCATCGGCGCGCAAGACCTCGCCAAAGCGCAGGCAAAGCAGCTCGTCGGGACGGCCAAAAGCCAGCTGCGCGGCCAGGATCTGCGCGGCATCATGCGGTTGCCCCTGGTTGACCCAAGCCGGCGCGCCGAGTCGCCAAGTCCTGCCTTGCGGGTCAGTCGCTTGCAATCCCTTGCCGGGAATTTCCTGAACATCGGTCCAGTCAGCGGAAACAGCAAGGCTGTCGCTGCTCGCAATCGCACGCGAAAACGGATGTTGCGAATGACGCGCCAGACTGCGAGCTGCCGCCAGCAAGCTTGCGCTAAGCGCTGAAGCATCAGCCGGGTCTGGCATACCGGCTTGATCGCAATGAAGCCAATGCTCAAGCAACTCCATACGGTCCTCGGTCAAGGTACCGGTCTTGTCGAGAACCACGGTATCGACGTGGCAGAGCGTTTCAAGCATATCGATTCGCACCAGCAGCAAGCCGCGCCTTGCCATCGCAGCGGTTGCCGCCAGCCAGGCGCTCGGCGCGGCCAGCGACAAGGCGCAAGGGCAGGTCACGATCAATACCGACACCCCCACCCAGACAGCGCGCGCCGGATCCAGCCAGCTCCACAAAAGCGCGCCGGCACCAGCGAGCAACAGCACCACCCAAAGGAAATGGCGTGCTACCCGATCAGCCACCGCGCTGATGGCAGGACGCTGGGTCATCGCTTCCTGCATCAACCTGACAATCGCGTCCAGCCGCGTGTCGGCGCCGACCCGCAACACCCGCATCAACAGCGGCGCTTGCAGATTCAAGCTGCCCGCTACCACCTCATCGTCCGTTGATTTGGCCACCGGCCTGGACTCGCCGGTCAACAATGCCTCATCCACCATGCTGCTGCCAGCCTCGATCAGGCCATCAGCCGGAAAAGCCTGGCCGGCGCAGACTCGCACCCTGTCCCCGACCCGCAGACGCAAGGGCGCCACCATCTGGCCGCTGCCGTCCGGAGCTATCCGTTCGACGCAATCGGGCAAGGTCCCGCTGGCCTTTTCGAGCGCCGCTGCGGCCCGGTGGCGCGCGCGCAATTCGAAATAGCGTCCGGCGAGCAAGAAGGTGACGAACATCGTCAGAGAATCAAAATAGACCTGATCACCGAACAGTCCGTCAGGTTCGAACAGGGCCGCGCTGCTGACCACAAAAATTACCGCCATGCCCAGTGCGACGGGGACATCCATGCCAAGTTGTCTGTGCTTGATTTGCTGCGCTGCCGAACGAAAGAACGGTCCGGCCGAAAACAGCAGCACCGGCAAGCTCAGTACCCAGCAAGCCCATTGCAGCAAGCGAAGCAAATCCGGTTTCAGATCGCCAGCGGCCGCAAAGTAGCTCGGCGACGCCATCATCATCGTCTGCATCATCAAGAAAGCGGCGACAAACAAGCGCCACAACAAGAGCCGTTGTTCGCGCTCACGCAATTGCCTGGCAGGCGCAGCCACATCAGGCGCTGCGCCATAGCCCGCGGCCTCGATCCTGGCCAGCAACTCGGCCAGGGCAGCTTGCCCCGGCTGCCAGACCAGCTGCAGCCTCGCACTGGCCGCATTCACCGTCGCTGCGCTGACGCAGGGCAGTTCCAGCAAAGCGCGTTCGATGATGCCGGCGCAAGCTGCGCAATGAAGCCCTGACAACTGGAACTGGGATTCGGCCAGCCCGGATTGATTCAGCCACCGGGTAAACGGAGCGAGCAACATCGGGTCGTCGATCGCTGGGGCAGCTACAACGTTGACTGAAGCGATCTGGGCAGGGTTAGGCATGGTGGCTTGGCCGCATAATCTAAGCGGACTAGGAATAACTCAGCATGACATATATCAAGACTGCCACCCTTCACCTTCGACCCCGGATGCCGGTCATTGCGCGCTTATGCCTGCTCGCGGCCTTGGCATTCGCCGCCACGACCGGCGCGCAGACCATGCCGCAAAAACTCCCTGCGATCAGCTTGGGCGTCGGCATTTATTTGATCAACGCCGAGGTGGCGCAAACGCCAGATCAACGGGCGATCGGCCTGATGAACCGTCCGACCATGGGCGTTAGCGATGGCATGTTGTTTGCGTTTGAAGCAGGGGCCACCCAATGTTTCTGGATGAAGAACACCCTGCTGCCACTTTCAATTGCCTTCATTGACGACGATGGGGCCATCGTCAATATCATCGAAATGAAACCTCAATCGCTGGAATCACATTGCTCAACCAAGCCAGTCCGATTCGCGCTGGAAATGAACCAGGGATGGTTTGCAAAACGCGGCATCAAGGCCGGTAGCAAGCTGACGGGTCAGCCCTGGCCCAAATAAAAAAGCCGGTCAATGACCGGCTTTTTGCAACGAGAAGAGCGCTTCAGGCGTAGTTGGCTTGGGCGAAGTCCCAGTTGACCAGATTCGACAGGAAGGTCTCGACAAACTTTGGACGCATATTGCGGTAATCGATGTAGTAAGCGTGCTCCCAGACGTCAATCGTCAGCAAGGCTTTGTCAGCCGACGTCAGCGGGGTACCGGCAGCACCGGTATTGACGATGTCCACCGAACCGTCAGCTTTCTTGACCAGCCAGGTCCAACCTGAGCCGAAATTACCGACGGCGCTCTTGGTGAATGCTTCCTTGAAAGCATCCAGGCTGCCCCATTTGGCATTGATCGCATCAGCCAGCGCGCCTTGAGGTGCACCGCCGCCGTTGGGCTTCATGCAGTTCCAGAAGAAACTGTGGTTCCAGATCTGAGCTGCGTTGTTGTAGACCGGGCCACTTGCCTTCTTGATGATCTCTTCGAGGCCTAATGCTTCGAACTCCGTGCCTTTTTGCAGGTTGTTCAAATTCACCACATAGGCGTTGT
>CANFIC010000309.1 GCA_947446685.1 Burkholderiales bacterium | reverse complement strand
CTTCGCGGGTCGGAACCAGCACCTTGCCACCCATATGGCCGCATTTCTTCGCAGCGGCCAACTGGTCTTCGAAGTGAACGCCTGCGGCACCCGCTTCGATCATCGACTTCATCAGCTCGAAAGCGTTCAACACACCGCCGAAACCGGCTTCGGCATCAGCGACGATCGGTGCGAAATAGTCGATGTCGTTCTTGCCTTCCGACCATTGGATCTGATCGGCACGGGTGAAGGTGGCATTGATCTTCTTGACCACCTTGGGCACCGAGTCGACCGAATACAGCGACTGGTCAGGATACATCTCGCCATTGCTGTTGGCGTCGCCTGCGACCTGCCAGCCTGACAGATAGATCGCCTTCAGGCCGGCCTTGACCTGTTGCATCGCTTGGTTGCCGGTCAAGGCACCGAGTGTCGCGACGAAGGGGTCGTTGGTGACCATGGTCCAGAGCTTTTCGGCGCCGCGCTGTGCCAGCGTATGTTCGACGCGCAGCGAGCCGCGCAGACGAACGACATCGGCAGCGCTATAGCCGCGGGTGATGCCCTTCCAGCGTGGGTTGGTCGCCCAGTCTTTTTCGAGGGCGGCGATTTGCTGGTCACGGGTCAATGCAGTCATGGTGATCTCCTGGCGGTGGTGGATTGAAAAACTCGATGACCAAGGTTAAGCCTTCATGTCCATCCGCGGGAGACTTATGTCTTATATAAGACTAAAAATATTATCGTTATAAATCAATGACTTGAGTGTTGAATTTCGGAGTGTGAAAAGCGATTCACCATAATGAGAAAAAATGCGGCAGCGCAGCATGGCCACAAACCACAATGTGAAGTTAACTTTCCGCATTGTGAAAACTTGGTGATGAGGGCCGCCAGTCAGACCGCAGCTGCCGCAATGCCGACCTCAGCGCAGCCCGGCTGCGCGCAATTTGTCCTTCTTGCTCATGCGTTTGCCCTTCACGCCACCGACCGCCGCTTCCGGTGAGGCCAGGCCGGTCGGCTCGAAACCGGCAATCTGCTCGCGGTTGATCCGCTGACCCTGGCGCTTCTCGATCAGCCGGAAATGAGCTTCGCTGTTGGTGACGCTGTCGGCACAGATGAAGCTCAGCGCTGCACCGCTCTCCCCGGCCCGGCCGGTGCGGCCGATGCGGTGGGTATGGTCGGTGGCCGAGCGCGGCAGGTCGTAGTTGATGACCGCAGAAAGCTCGGGAATGTCGAGACCGCGAGCGGCCACATCGGTCGCCACCAGCACCTGGATTTCGGCCGTCTTCAAGGCCATCAGGACGCGGGTGCGGCCGCCCTGACTCAATTCGCCGTGCAGGGCCGCTGCCTTGATGCCGGCAGCCCAGAGCTTGTCGGAGACATGCTCGGTCGCATATTTGGTCGCCACGAACACCAGCGCCCTCTCCCACCCTTCGGTCTGCAGCAGATGCTTGAGCAGCGGCGTGCGGCGGCTGGCATCGACTTCGATCGCCCGCTGGGCGATCTGGCCGCGCAGTTCGGGCGCGGTCTCGATGACGATGCGTTCGGGATCTTGCAGCAAGCCATCCGCCAGCGCCGCCAGTGCTGGCGCGAAGGTGGCCGAGAAAAACAGGTTCTGGCGCTGGGCCGGCAGCAAGGCGAGGATGCGCTGCAACTCTTCGGCAAACCCGAGGTCAAGCAAGCGGTCGGCCTCGTCCAGCACCAGCAAGGACACCGCCGAGAGCCTGACCGCGTTGTGTTCGATCAGGTCGAGCAGTCGTCCAGGCGTGGCGATGATGATGTCGGCGCCACCGCGCAAAGCCATCATCTGCGGGTTGATCGAGACGCCGCCGAAGACGCTGCTGATCTTCAGCCGCTCGGGCAGCTGGCGCGCAAATCCGCCAATGACCTCGGCGACTTGAACGGCGAGTTCACGCGTTGGCACCAGCAGCAGCACGCGCGGCTGGCGCGCCGCATCGGGGCCGATCTGCAGAAGGCGCTGCAACAGTGGCAAGGCAAAGGCGGCGGTTTTGCCCGAGCCGGTCTGCGCCAGCCCGAGCACATCGGCCCCGCGCAGAATCGCCGGAATGGCTGCTGTCTGGATCGGCGTGGGCGCGTGATAGCCCTGTTCGCGTACAGCGTGGACGATGGCGGGCGACAAGCCCAGCGAGGCAAATGACATAGGCGTAGCCTGGTTGTACTTCAGGGCAAGCGCGAAGGCTTGCGGAGGAAAATTCCGAGTTGCTTGCTCAGGGTCAGAAGCTGGACTCAAGCGGATGAACTGGCGCGATTTCTGTCCTGGCAGCGGCGATTTCAGTGCGGGCCAAAGTTGCCAGTTCGGCCACTTGATGCGGTGACAGATCCTTGAGCTTGTGGTCTGACCAGACCTGCCGCCAGCGTCTGGCGCCGGGCTGACCGTTCCAGAGGCCCAGTGCATGGCGCATCGACTGCGACCAGGGGCGGCCAGCGGCCACTTGCCGTGCCACATGGCCCAGCCATAGCGTCTCAAGCTGTTCGCGGCTTTGCACCGGGTCCGCCTGGCCAAAGAAGCGCGAGTCCCAGCCCGACATCTGCCAGGGCTCGTGATAGGCCTGACGCCCCACCATCACGCCGTCAACATGCTCGAGTTGTGCGGCGATCTCGGCATCGCTCTTGACGCCGCCATTGAGCACGATCGTCAGCTGCGGAAACTCGGTCTTCAACCGATGGACCATCTGGTAGCGCAGCGGCGGCAGTTCGCGGTTTTCCTTGGGCGAAATCCCCTGCAGCCAGGCATTGCGCGCATGGACGATGAAGACTTCGCAGCCGGCATCAGCAATGACGCCGACAAAGTCGCGCAGGAACTCATAGCTTTCGGTCCGGTCGACACCGATGCGGTGCTTGATCGTCACCGGAATGCTGACCGCATCGCGCATGGCCTTGATGCCATCAGCGACCAGCGCCGGCTCGAGCATCAGGCAGGCGCCGAAAGCGCCGCGTTGGACCCGCTCGCTCGGGCAACCACAGTTGAGGTTGACTTCGTCATAGCCCCAGGACTCAGCCAGTTTGGCGCAGGCTGCCAGATCGGCCGGCTCGGAGCCGCCGAGCTGCAGCGCGACCGGATGTTCTTCAGCATTGAAATCGAGGTGCCGCGGCTGGTCACCATGCAGCAAGGCGCCGGTCGTCACCATCTCGGTGTAGAGCCTTGTGCGCTGCGTCAGCAAGCGATGCAGATAGCGGCAATTCCGGTCAGTCCAGTCCATCATCGGCGCCACCGAGAGCCGCCATGGGCTCAAGTCCGGCGCTGCCGCGCTTGCCGATGCCGTCATTCAGAACAAACCGCTGATTCGACCTGCGGCATCGACATCGATGCGTTCGGCCGATGGAACTTTGGGCAAGCCTGGCATCGTCATGATGTCGCCGCAGATCGCCACGATGAATTCAGCGCCGGCGTTCAGCCTCAGTTCGCGCACCTGCAAGCTGTGCCCGGTCGGCGCACCGCGCAAGCCCGGATCGCTGCTGAACGAATAAGGCGTCTTGGCGATGCAGACCGGCAACTCGCCCCAACCGGCGCCTTGCCATTCCTGCAATTGCGCGAGGGCTTTCGGGGCAAAGACGACTTCGGCGGCGCGATAAATGCCGGTCGCCACCCGGCGGATCTTGTCGGCCAAAGGCAGCGCATCGGCGTACATCGGCACCCGGGCAGCAGCTTTGCCTTCGCATAGTTTCACCACGGCTTGGGCCAATGCCATCGCACCGGGACCGCCGTCGGCCCAATGGGTCGCGACCACGCAGCCGACTCCGAATTGCGCGCAAAAGCGCTCGATCATGGCGAGTTCTTCAGGAAGGTCAGCATCAAAGCGGTTGATCGACACGACCAGCGGCAAGCCCAGCTGTTGCTGGAGGTTCTCGATATGGCGGCCCAGATTGGGCAGACCGGCTTCGAGTGCCTGCAAGTTGTTGCTGGCCGGGTTCTTCGCTGCATCAGCGCCGCCATGGTATTTCAAGGCTCGCACGGTGGCGACGAGAACAGCGCAGGCCGGTTGCAGACCCGCCTTGCGGCATTTGATGTTGACGAACTTCTCGGCACCGAGATCAGCGCCAAAGCCGGCCTCGGTGACGACATAGTCGGCCAGCTTCAAGGCGGTACGGGTGGCGATGACCGAGTTGCAGCCGTGCGCAATATTGGCGAAGGGCCCGCCATGGACAAAGGCCGGTGTGCCTTCCAGCGTCTGCACCAGGTTTGGCGCCTGCGCGTCCTTGAGCAGCGCGGCCATCGCGCCGTCGGCTTTCAAGTCACGCGCCGTCACGTTCTTGCGGGCAGCGGTCTGGCCGACGATGATGTTGCCGAGCCTGCGTTTCAGGTCGGCGAGCGAGCTCGACAGGCAGACGATCGCCATCACCTCGGAGGCGACAACGATGTCGAAACCGTCCTGGCGCGGGAAGCCGTTGGCCGGGCCGCCCAGACTCACCGTGATGTCACGCAAGGCGCGGTCGTTCATGTCCACGACACGTCGCCAGCTGATGCGGCGCGCATCAAGCGCCAGCGCATTGCCATGGTGGATATGGTTGTCGATCAAGGCCGACAACAGGTTGTGCGCCAGCGCGATGGCATGGAAGTCGCCGGTGAAATGCAGATTGATGTCTTCCATCGGCACGACCTGGGCATAGCCGCCGCCGGCAGCGCCGCCCTTCATGCCAAAGCATGGGCCCATCGACGGTTCACGCAGGCAGATCACCGCCTTTTTGCCGATCTGGTTCAGGCCGTCGCCCAGTCCGACGGTCGTGGTCGTTTTGCCTTCGCCCGGCGGCGTTGGTGAGATCGCCGTGACCAGCACCAGATGACCCTCGCTGCGCTGCCCTT
>CANFIC010000308.1 GCA_947446685.1 Burkholderiales bacterium | reverse complement strand
CCGCAGCCGCGCGCGCCGCATGGCGCAGCACTTCTTCGGTGAAGTCCATCAGCTCATGGTGCGTCCAGTAGGCCGCATAGAACTCCATCATCGTGAATTCGGGGTTATGCCGGACGCTGATGCCCTCGTTGCGGAAGTTGCGGTTGATCTCGAACACGCGTTCGAAACCGCCGACCAGCAGCCGCTTCAGGTAGAGCTCGGGCGCGATGCGCAGGAACATCTGCTGGTCGAGCGCGTTGTGATGGGTGGTGAATGGCTTGGCGTTGGCGCCGCCCGGGATCGGGTGCAGCATCGGCGTCTCGACCTCGAGGAAGTCATGCTCGACCATATAGCTGCGGATTGACGACACCGCTTTCGAGCGCGCAATGAAACGCGAGCGCGCTGCTTCGTCAGTGATCAGGTCGACATAGCGCTGGCGGTATTTTTGTTCCTGGTCGGCCATGCCGTGGAACTTGTCGGGCAGCGGGCGCAAGCTCTTGGTCAGCAGCCGCAAGCGGGTCACGCGCACCGACAACTCGCCGGTCTTGGTGCGGAACAAGCTGCCTTCGGCGCCGATGATGTCGCCAAGGTCGAGGCGCTTGAAATCGTCGTAGTTTTCCTCGCCGAGCGCATCGCGGGTGACGAACAACTGGATCCGGCCGGTGGCGTCCTGCAGCGTGCCGAAAGAGGCTTTGCCCATCACGCGCTTGAGCATCAGGCGGCCGGCCACGCTGACTGCCACCGCCAGCGGTTCGAGCTCGTCGTTCTCCATGTCGCCATAGCGCTGGGCCAGGGGCAGGGCGCGATGCTGCGGTTTGAAATCGTTGGGGAAGGGGATGGCAGTCCGGGCACGCAAGGCGGCGAGTTTTTCGCGGCGCTCGGTGATCAACTGGTTTTCGTCCTGGACTTGCGGGGCGGGGTGGTGCGGTGCGGCAGGATTGTGCTGTGTCATCATCAACTCATTGAATTTGCGGCGATTTTAGGCGCCCCTGAATGCGGGCGACGGCCGGCTCTTAGAATCCGGGATCCTTTTCCTCAGCCCG
The DNA here is from genome assembly GCA_947446685.1 of Burkholderiales bacterium. Taxonomy (GTDB): domain Bacteria; phylum Pseudomonadota; class Gammaproteobacteria; order Burkholderiales; family Burkholderiaceae_C; genus Paucibacter_A. Next base: position 3,785 of record CANFIC010000308.1, on the reverse strand, counting down.
GACCCCGCAGGTCCGCAGCGATGCGCCATACAAGCCCCATCCTCGATCGACCGATCCGCTTCGCCCTGGTGGGCTGCGGACGCATCGCCAAGAATCATTTCGAAGCCATCGCCGCCCATGGCCCGCAGGCCGAGTTGGTGGCGGTCTGCGACAGCAAGCCGGCGGCTTTGGCCGCTGCCATGACCAGCACCGGCGCGGCCGGTTTTGACTCGCTCGAGGCCTTGCTCGCGGGCAGCGATGCCGATGTGATCGTGCTGGCCACGCCCAGCGGCTTGCACCCGCAGCAGGCCATCGCTGCGGCCAAGGCGGGCCGCCATGTGCTGAGCGAAAAGCCGATGGCGACCAAGCTCGACGAAGGCCTGGCGATGGTGCGCGCCTGCCGCGACGCCGGGGTCAAACTGTTTGTCGTCAAACAGAACCGGCTCAACAAGACGGTGCAACTGGTCAAGCGCGCGATCGATCAAGGCCGCTTCGGCCGCATTTTTCTCAGCACGGTCAATGTGTTCTGGACCCGCCCGCAGAGTTATTACGATGCCTCGCCCTGGCGCGGCCGCTGGGATCTGGACGGTGGCGCTTTCATGAACCAGGCCAGCCATTACGTCGACCTGCTCGACTGGCTGGTCGGACCGGTCGACAGCGTGCATGCCTATACCGCCACGCTCGACCGCGACATCGAGGCCGAAGACACCGGCGTGCTGAGCGCCAGGCTGCGTCATGGCGGCCTGGCTTCGATCAACGTGACGATGCTGACCTATCCGCAGAACCTCGAGGGCTCGATCACGATCTTGGGAGAAAAGGGCACGGTCAAAATCGGCGGCACGGCGGTCAACCAGATCGACCATTGGCAGTTTGCCGACCCGCAGCCCGGTGATGACTTGGTCAAGGGCAGCAATTACGACAGCGGCAGCGTTTACGGTTTCGGCCACCCGCTTTATTACGACAACGTCATCAAGACCTTGCGCGGCCAGGCCAGCGCCGAGGTCGATGGCTATGAAGGCCTGCGCTCGCTCGAGATCCTGATCGCCGCTTACCGCTCGGCGCGCGATGGTCAGCGTGTCGGCCTGCCGCTGATCTTCTGAAGCCATGAGCCACTGGCAACATCAATCCGCTTTTGTCGACGCCGGCGCAGAGCTCGGCGAAGGCACGAAGGTCTGGCATTTCGTCCATGTCAGTGCTGGCGCCAGGATCGGCGCGCGCTGTGCGCTGGGGCAGGGCGTTTATGTCGGCAACGATGTCGTGATCGGCGACAACGTGAGGATCCAGAACAACGTCTCGGTCTATGACGCGGTGACGCTGGAAGACGATGTGTTCTGCGGCCCGAGCATGGTCTTTACCAATGTCCACAACCCGCGCGCTGCGGTGGTCCGCAAGGATGAATACCGGCGCACGCTGGTCAAGCGCGGCGCCTCGCTGGGCGCGAACTGCACCATCGTCTGCGGCCATGTGATCGGCGCCTGGGCCTTTATCGGTGCCGGTGCGGTGGTGCAAAAAGATGTGCCTGACTTTGCCCTGATGGTCGGTGTGCCGGCGCGTCAGATCGGCTGGATCAGCCGGCATGGCGAACGCCTGGATTTTGTCGATGGCCTTGCCCAATGCGCGCAGACCGGCGACCGCTATGAACTGCAGGGCGACTGCTGCGTTCTGGTCCAGGAAGGACAGCTATGAGCTCGCTGCCCTTCATCGACCTGAAAGCGCAATATGCGCAGCTCAAGACCCGCATTGACGCGCGCATCCAGACCGTGCTCGACCATGGCCAGTACATCATGGGCCCCGAGGTCAAGGAGCTCGAAGTCAAGCTCGCCGCCTATGTCGGGGTCAAGCATTGCATCACCGTGTCGAGCGGCACCGAGGCGCTGTTTATCGCGCTGATGGCGCTTGATCTGCAGCCGGGTGACGAGGTGATCACCACGCCATTCACCTTTGCCGCGACCGCCGAAGTGATCGTGCTGCTCGGCGGCAAACCGGTCTTTGTCGACATCGAGCCCGACAGCTGCAATATCGACGCTTCGCTGATCAAGGCCGCAATCACGCCGCGAACTCGCGCCATCATGCCGGTCAGTCTGTACGGCCAGGTCTGCGACATCGACGAGATCAATGAAATTGCCGGGACTATCCCGGTGATCGAGGACGCTGCACAAAGTTTTGGCGCGAGCTACAAGGGCAAGAAGAGCTGCGGTTTGTCGACCTTTGGCGCCACCAGTTTCTTTCCCAGCAAGCCGCTGGGCTGCTATGGCGACGGCGGTGCGCTGTTCACCGATGACGACCAGCTCGCGCAAGCCGCGCGCGAGATCCGCGTTCATGGCCAGAGCCAGCGCTATACCCATACCCGTATCGGCGTCGGCGGCCGCATGGACACGCTGCAATGCGCGATCTTGCTGGCCAAATTCGAGCGTTTCGACTGGGAAATTGCCCGCCGCCTCGAGATCGGTGCGCGCTATCAAGCGCTGTTGCAGGACCTGCCCGTGGAGCGCCTGGCCTTGCGCGCTGACCGCGACTGCGTCTGGGCCCAGTTCACGCTGCAGCTCGACAACCGGTCCGCAGTTCAGCAGGCGCTGCAACTGGCCGGCATCCCGACGGCGATCCATTACCCCACACCACTGCACCAGCAGCCGGCTTATGCCCGATATGGCGCGGGCCAGAGCTTCCCCCATGCCGAACGCGCAGCGCAGCGCGTGATGAGTTTGCCGATGAGCGCCGACCTGAGCGAGGCGCAGCAGGATCTGGTGCTGCGGGCCTTGCGCCAGGCCTTGGCGGCTTGACATGGCCAAGGGCGGCTTGCTGCGCTCGACCCTGACGCTGCTGGCTGGTGGTGCGCTGGCGCAGGTTTTGCCGCTGCTGCTCGGACCCTGGCTGACGCGGATCTACTCGCCGACCGAATTCGGCCAGTTTTCCCTGGTCTGGACTTTGTCGACCAATCTGGCGGTGATCGGCTGTGCGCGCTATGAATTCGCCTTGCCGCTGGAGCGCGATGACAAACAGGCCAGCTTGCTGATGGCTTTGTGCGGCCGCCTGCTGTTGACCATCACCGCGGTTTCAGTCGTCATCGCTTGGCTGCTGGCTGCCTGGCAAGATCTGCCCTTGTTCTGGCTGCTGCCTGCGGCTTTGCTGTCGGGCGGCGCCACGCAATGGCTGATTCTGTGGGCCACAAGGGCGCAGCGTTTTCAGCTGCTCGCAGCGGCCCGGGTGCTGCAATATGGCGGCGGTGCGCTACTGCAACTGCTGCTGGGCTTGCTGCAGTTCGGCGCGGTCGGTCTGCTGCTGGGGCCGCTGCTGGCCGGACTGGCTGCAGCCTTGCTGCTGGCCCGGCCGGCGCCACTGGGCGGCTGGTCTGCGCTCTGGCGCTCTGAGCATGGCGCGGTCAAGACAATGGCGCTGCGCCACCGCGACTTCCCGCTGCTGAACACGCCCCATGCTTTTGCCGGCGCCTTGCAGGACAGCCTGGCGATGCTGCTGATCGCCACCTGGACCGGCGACGCGGCAGCCGGCTATTGGGCCTTGGCGCTGCGTTATCTGAAAGCGCCTGCCAGCCTGGTCGGCGGTGCGCTCTCGCAAACGCTTTACCCGCGGCTTGTCCATGCTGCTGACGGGGCGGAGGCGCTGCAGGTGGTGCGGCAGGCGATGGCCTTGCTGGCGGGCCTGGCGCTGGCCTTGATGGCGGCGCTGATGCTCTGGGGACCCTGGCTGTTCGAGACCTTGTTCGGCGAGCGCTGGCATGACGCCGGCTTGCTGGCGCGCGCCTTGGCGCCCTATATCGCGCTGCATTTCATCGCTTCGCCTTTGTCGGT
>CANFIC010000307.1 GCA_947446685.1 Burkholderiales bacterium | reverse complement strand
TCGGCAATTCAATCCAACGGGCATCCTTAAGGATGCTCTGGGCTCATCCGTCAATATAAGCATTATTGATATGTTAATCGGCTTTAATCAAACCGGCCTTGCACCAAACCGCTGCCTTCGACTTGCGGACCCGTCCGATTGATGAACTGGGGAAGCCGATGCAGTCGAATCGAATGGCCCGGACAAGGAAAGCATGGCTGCTGTTGCCCGTTTGGGGCTGCACGGAATCTGTGAACCCAAGCTGGTAAAAACCCCGCAATTCGCTGCGCTGCTTGCCGGGCTACCGGAAGCGGCGGCCTGCAGCCCACAAGGGAGCCGCAGGCCACTCATGGGCTGTTCTGATCAACCCGTGGCGAGAACCTTGTCCTGTGTACGGGTCTCGAAGTCGCTCGCATCATGGCGTTCGAGCAATTGGCTGGCCGGGTCGCCAAAGGCCCGGTTCACCATGCGCCCGCGCTTTGCTGCCGGGCGCTGCGCGATCTGCTGGGCCCAGCGCTGCACATGGGTATAGCTTTGCACCTGCAAGAACTCCCCGGCGCTGTAAAGGTGGCCCAGCGCCAGCGCGCCGTACCAGGGCCAGACCGCAATGTCAGCGATCGTGTATTCGTCGCCCGCAAGGTAGGCATGGTCAGCCAGGCGTTGGTCGAGCACGTCGAGTTCGCGCTTGACTTCCATGGCGAAGCGGTCGATTGCATACTCGATCTTGAACGGCGCATAGGCGTAAAAATGCCCAAAACCGCCCCCCAGATAGGGCGCGCTGCCCATCTGCCAAAACAGCCAGGACAGACATTCGGCGCGATCAGGTCCGTCTTTGGGCAAGAAGGCGCCAAATTTTTCGGCCAGATACATCAGGATGGCACCCGACTCGAACACCCGGACGGGTTTGGCGCCGCTGTGATCCATCAGCGCCGGAATCTTCGAGTTGGGATTGACCGCCACGAAGCCGCTGCCGAACTGATCGCCTTCGTTGATGCGGACCAGCCATGCGTCATATTCTGCGCCGCTGTGACCCAGCGCCAGCAACTCCTCCAGCATCACAGTGACCTTCACCCCGTTGGGTGTGGCCAGCGAATAGAGTTGCAGCGGATGCTGGCCAACCGGCAACTCCTTTTCATGCGTGGCGCCGGCAACAGGCCGGTTGATGTTGGCGAACTTGCCGCCGTTGGACTTGTCCCAGGTCCAGACCGAGGGCGGTGTGTAGGGCTTAGAAGCGTCGTTCATGCGAAAAGTTCCTGATTGAGTGGTGGGGATGCACAGGCCTTCGACGGTAACTGCGTCCAAGGAGCTTATAGATTTAGGGCTGCGTGAAGCAATCTCAAAATTTCAACATCATCGCCACGTACGCGGCAAATGGCGATGATTTTTTTGTGTAGGACCAGTTTACGGGCGCCTGGTGCACGGCCAGCCCATCCCCTACTCGAATGGGCCTGGAGTTTGCTCACGGCGCCCAGCAACTCCTTCACAAAGCGGGTCGCTCGGGTCGGATTGTCTTTTGCGATGAAGCCTGCAATTTCATCAACAGATCGAAGCGCTGACTTGGCCCACTTGATTGGCATGAATCAAGCGCCGTACTTAGCAAACACCGAATTGACCTGCTTGTCGGTGGCGAATTCACCTGCGTCAGCTTCCTTGATGTCTTCTTGGATGTCACGAAGTTGCCAGGATTCAGTCTGCACACAGTGGGTCAGCGCATTGATCGCCAAAAAGCTCTTGGGATGCTCTGCATAACTCAACGCGTGTGTGTGTCGTGCGGATCGGGATGGGATGCAAGACGCATTTTGCGGCCAATAGCGCGCGCTATTGGCAATAAATGCAACGCCGCAGCCCGCCCGAGGCCGCGCTATCACAAACCGTGAAGGGTTATGCAGAGCATCCCTTGGTCCGTGCGGATGCTTCGGCCAGCGCTTCGATCTGGTTGTAGAGCGCCTCTGGCAGGCGTACGTTGATGGTTTTGGCGGTCTTGGCGTGATATTCCAAAGCATATGTAGCTTGAAATTAGATGTCATCGACCGTGACCATCCACTGCGGTATATCCCGCGTGCGATGCAGCACTCGCCAAACATCAATGTGGTCTGGCCGCTCAACGTAAAACACGCTATGCGGACAGCGTGTCAATGGCCAAAAGCGCAGACCGGGCAGGTTCAATTCGTGGGCATAAGGCGGTGAACCGGTCGCAGGATGGCGACCAATGTGGGCGTAGGCATCCTCCATTGCGTAAATGAAACCATAGGCGGCTTGCTCGTGGCGCTGATGCCCACGGTGCTGGGCGCCGCTGCCTCACTGGCGCTCTTTGCCGCGATGGTCGCCGGCCTGAACGAGCCGACCTATGCGCTGAACCAAAGCCTGGTGCAGGTGCGCATGCGGGGCACCTCGATGTCCACGCTGGTCGTGCTGCTCAACCTGATGGGCATGGGCGTGGGCCCGGCGCTGGCCGGCGCGCTCAGCGATCACTTTGCCGCGTCTTATGGCAGCGAGTCGGTGCGCTGGGCGATGGTCTGCGTGCTGATGCTGAACCTGCCCGCAGTGGTTTTATATGCGCGCGCCGCGCGCTCGATCAGGGCCAACCTGAAGCGCGCACAGGGCTTAAAGGGCCACGCGGGCCATTGGCCCGCCGCGCTCTCGCGGCCTTGGCCATCTGAAGTCAATGGTCCGATCGGAGTATGCCTGCGGGCGCAGCGGCATCGATGATTGAAATTTGGCAGGCTTCTCCTTTATCAACCACACGGCGGCCTCATGACCTCGACGACGTATCCGCTGCCCATCGGGAAAAAAGAATGATCGACTTCACAAAAAAAACAGTCTTAGTGACCGGCGGCGGTGCGGGCATCGGGCGCGCTATCGCCGAGGCATTTGGCAAAGCAGGCGCCCAGGTGGCCGTGGCTGAAATTGGCGCAACGCGCGCTGCCGAGGTGCGCGCCGCACTGCAAGGCGCTGGCGTCGAGGCGCTCGTCATTGAGGCGGACGTGACCCGCTCGGACGATGTGCAGCGCCTGGCGGCCGCCATCGAACAGCGCTTCGGCGGGCTGGACGTGCTTGTCAACAATGTCGGTGATTACCTCGTGGCCAAGCCCTTCGAGCAGTTCAGCGACGACGAAATCGACCGCCTGTACGGCCTGAACCTGCGCCACATCTTCGGCGTCACACGGGCCATGCTGCCGCTGCTGCGCAAGCGCGGCGCGGGCGCCAGCATCCTCAGCATCTCGTCCATCGAAGGCATCCGCGGCGCGCCAACCTGCTCCATCTACACGGCGTTCAAGGCGGCCGTGGGCGGTTTTTCCAGGACCCTTGCGCTGGAACTCGCGCCCGAGGGCATCCGCGTCAATGTGATCGCGCCCGAAACCACCGAGACCGCGCAGGTACCGGTCAGCTTGGCCATTCCCGACGTCAACAAACACCACATCCCGCGCTGGATTCCGCTCGGTCGCTTCGGCCAGCCGCAGGATTGTGCCGGTGCCGCCCTCTACCTCGCCAGCCCGCTTGCCGCCTGGGTCACCGGAACCACGCTCAATGTCGACGGCGGGGCCTTGGCAGCCGGCGGCTGGATGCGCGACCCCAGCGGCGCCTGGACCACGATTCCATTGATCACAGGCAATGGCTTCATCGGAATTCCCAGCACGGAACAGGCTTCACTGGTCTGATTCGGCCCTCTTTTTAAGCTCAACCTCAACTGAACTGGACATTTCATGAAAATTCTGATCGTTGGCGGCACCGGACTCATCGGTGGTCACGCCGCACTGCACCTGCAATCCCTGGGCCATGAGATCACGATTGCCGCGCGCAATCCGCCGCCGGCAGCGACGCCCATGGCCAAGCTGGCCTTCATGCCGCTTGACTACGTGGAAGGCCATGCCAGCAAGGACGACTTGACGGGTTTCGACGCCCTGGTGTTTGCTGCCGGCAACGACATCCGCCATGTACCGGCCGGAGCCGATGCGCCGACCCACTGGCTTTATGCCAACGGTGAGGCGCTACCGCGCTTTTTTGCCCTGGCCCGCGAGGCCGGTGTGCGCAAGGCGGTGCTGATCGGCAGCTTCTACCCACAGGTCGAACCAAGCCTGGTCGATTCCGACCCCTATGTGCGTTCGCGCCACCTGGCCTGCGCCGGCGCCCGCGCCCAAGCCGCGACCGGTTTCGATGTCTGCAGCCTGAATGCGCCTTTCATCGTCGGTTCGGTGCCAGGCCTGCCGAGCCCGATTTTCGAAACCTACACCGCTTATGCCCAGGGCAAGATGGGCGACATTCCGGTCTTTGGTCCCACCGGCGGCACCAACTTCATGTCGGTGCAGTCGCTCTCCGAAGCGGTTGCCGGCGCACTCACGGACGGTGAATCGGGCAAGGCCTACCTGGTAGGCGACGAAAACATCACGTTTGCCGAGTTTTTCACGCTGTTCTTCAAGAGCATTGGCAGCGACGTCGTTGTGCCAGCCAAGGACCAAAGCCACCCGCTGCTGCCCGACGAGGTGCTTTCGGCTGGACGCGGCATTCCGGTCCGCTACGAGCCCGATGCCGCCGAGACCAAACGCCTGGCTTACCGGCGCGGTGACGTCGAGCGCGCCGTGCGCGAGGCGGTGGCGCAAGTGCTGGCTGGGCAGGCCGCGGCCGCATAAGGCAGGGTGGCGGCCCCGCTTGCCGTCGCCGGCTTCACTTAGGGGCGGCGGTGGCTCACCCGGGTGGACATGAAGACCGAGCGCGCCAGGTCGGCCACGCTGGGTTGCAACTCCAGATAAAGTCCACCGCCATCAAACAGCTTTTGAGCCTTCTCGCCGGGCTTGGCATTGCGGATCAGCGGATCAGAGAGTTTGTCTTTAGCCATGGGGGCATCTCCTTCTATTGGGGGCAACAACCAAGCGCCCT
>CANFIC010000306.1 GCA_947446685.1 Burkholderiales bacterium | reverse complement strand
CTGCGGCGACTATGCGCTCTTCATCGCCGATGGCGGCTACCAGCGCCCGGCCCTATGGTCGTCCGAAGGCTGGGCCATGGCGCAGGGCTGGCAGCATCCCGCCTATTGGCTGGCGCCGGAGGACCCGCGCAACGTTTCAGACCAATGGCAGGTTTTCAGCCTTGAAGGCCTGCAGCCGATGGACCCTGACGCACCCGTCATGCAACTGAGTTTTCATGAAGCAGCGGCCTATGCGGAATGGGCTGGTGCGCGCCTGCCGACCGAGTTCGAATGGGAGGCCGCCAGCGCCCTGCCCGGCATCACCCAGCTCTATGACCAGGTCTGGCAATGGACTCGCTCGGCCTACCACCCTTATCCCGGCTTCAAGCCATTGTCCGGCGCGGTCGGCGAATACAACGGTAAATTCATGGTCAACCAAATGGTGCTTCGCGGCGGCAGTCTGGCCACGCCAGCTGGCCATAGCCGGCCGAGCTACCGCAACTTCTTCCCGGCGCACGCTCGCTGGCAATTCAGCGGTCTGCGACTGGCTCGCGATGGAGCGCAGGCATGAGCAGCAGCTTCGCTGAAGACCTGCAATTGGCCCTCGGCCAAAGGCCACGAAGCATTTCGCCGAAATATTTTTACGATGAGATCGGCTCGGCGCTGTTCGAGCAGATCTGCGAACTTCCCGAGTACTACCCAACCCGCACCGAACTTGGTCTGCTGCAAGCGCATGCGGCGGAGATGGCCGAATGCATCGGCCCGCAGGCGCAACTGCTTGAATATGGCGCGGGGGCCCTGCAAAAAGTGCGCTGGTTGCTGGACCGACTCGAGGCGCCTCATTCTTTCGTGCCAATCGATATTTCTGGCGCCCATTTGCTGTCCGCTTGCGGGCAATTGCAGGCGGCCTATCCGGCGCTGCAGATCAACCCGCTGGTGGCGGACTTCAGTCGCCCGCACAGCCTGCCGCAAGGTTCAGGCAAAGGACGCAGGGTCGGCTTCTTTCCGGGCTCCAGCATCGGCAACTTCACACCCGTGGAAGCGCTGGCGTTCTTGAAGATGGCAGCATTTGAACTCCGTGGCGGCGGTTTGCTGATCGGCATCGACCTGATCAAGGACCCGGCGATTCTTCACGCGGCCTACAACGACAGCGCAGGTGTCACTGCGGCCTTCAATCTGAACCTGCTTGCGCGGGCGCGGCGCGAACTGGGCGCCGACATTGCCCTGGATGGCTTTGTCCACAGCGCTTTCTACAACTCACCATTGCAGCGGATTGAAATGCACCTGATGAGTTTGAAGCAGCAAAGATTGCGCATCGCCGACAGGGTTTACGAAATCGACGCGGGCGAAACGCTGCATACCGAAAACTCGCACAAATACAGCGTTGTCGGCTTTCAAAGCCTGGCCGCGCAAGCTGGTTTCAGCCCAGGGGCAAGCTGGACCGATCCGCGTGATTGGTTCAGCTTGCTGTGGCTGCAAGCGCCGACCTGAAAGGCGCTTGCCAGCAGCAGCTCAGGACGTAGCGCCGTGCTTGGCTGCCAGACGGCTCATATTGCCCATCGACACACGGTGCATTTCCAGCAGCGACAGCAGGCCGCTGCGGTGCAGTTGCAGCACCTTGTCGTCAGGCAGTTCGGCGAGCTTTTTCTCATCGACGGCGAGGAAACCATCGACATCGAGCTTGTCGCCGCTGGCCAGCGTCGCTTCGAAACGCATGTCGCGGAACAGGTCGAGCTCGTTGAGTTGCTGGCAGATCAAGCGGGTGCGTTCAGCCTCCTGCTCGAAACTCTCCAGGAAACTCTGCACATTCTTCAAGAACTCGCTCGGCTCGTTGTCCGTGCCGAACAGCATCGTGCCTTCGGTCTGGGAAAACCCGGCCCATTCGCTGTCGTAGCAGACCGCCATCGAATCACTTTCCTGATCGATGCGCGCCATCGAGAACGGATAGCGGCGCAGATAAGCCGGCACATAGTTACCGGTCCAGCTGTTGTCTTTGACAAACAGGTTGCTGCCAGCCTTCAGGCCCAGCACCGCCAGCGGCGCTACCGCCTGCTTGCCATCGGCGGGGACATCGCCGACGCGGACGAAAACGATCGGGTATTCCTTGCAAGCCTCGGCGAATTCGACCACGGCCAGGAACAGCGAGTTCAATCCGGCGATCCGGCTGACCACGGGAATTTCTGTATTCAGGCGCAAATTCTGGTGCAAACGACGGTCCAGCGGGACCAGACTGCTATACATCGGGGGCGTACTCATTTCAAATCTCCATCAACGGCCAGTCGACTGACCAACACTTTATCGACACGCTTGCCATCCAGGTCAACGACCTCGAATCGCCAGCCACTCCACTCCACCACATCGGCCGTGCGCGGCAAACGCCCCAGCAACAGCATGATCATGCCGGCCAGGGTGTTGTAACGTCCACGGTCCTCTTCAGGCAGTTCTTTCAAGGCCAGGCGGTCCTTCAACTCGGGCACCGGGATCAGACCTTCAATCAGCCAGCTTCCGTCCTCGCGTTGCACCGCCCAGGCTTCCCCATCGCTGGGGGCATTGAATTCTCCGGCAATCGCTTCCAGCACGTCGCGGACCGAAATCACGCCCTGGACTTCGCCATATTCATCGACGACAAAAACCAGTTGCGCGTCCGAGGCGCGGAAATGCTCAAGCAGTTCCAGCCCCGACAGCGTTTCAGGAACGAACACCGCCGCCTCGAGGTCTTCGGCCAAGGACAGCGGCTGGCCGCTGAGCGAGCGCTGCAGCAAGCTCTGCGCCGACACCACGCCCATGACGTCGCCGAGCCCGCCGCGGCAAACCGGATAGCGGCTGTAGCCATGGGCGCGCAGCATCTCCAGCACCTGAGCCGGTGTGTCGGCCACGTCGAGCCAGGCAATCTCGCCACGCGGGATCATCATCGAGCCGATCTGCCGCTCGTCGAGCCTGAAGACATTGCGCACCATCTGATGCTCATGTTCTTCGATCACGCCGGCCTCGCGCCCCTCTTCAAGGCTGGCGGCGATTTCCTCTTCAGTCACGCCGCGCTGCACCCGCCCGCGCAGACCGATCAAGCCCAACGTCGTCTCGGTCAGGAAAGTCAGCAGCCTGACCAGCGGCCGCGCCACCATCGACAGAAAATTCATCGGCGGCGCCACCAAGCGCGCCACCGTTTCCGGATAAATCTGCCCGACCCGCTTGGGCACCAGTTCGCCGAACACGATCGTCAGCATGGTCAGGATCACCACCACCATCGCGGTTGCCGTGAAGTCGGCCACCTTGTCATGGAGCTGAAAGCTGTGCATCAACCATTGCGCCAGCGGCCCCGAAAAAGCCGACTCACCGACGATGCCGTTGAGCACGCCGATCGACGTGATGCCGATCTGCACGGTCGAGAGGAACTTGGTCGGGTTCTCGTGCAGGTCCATCGCGGCTTGCGCGCCGGCCTCTTCGCTTTCAACCATGACCTGCAACCTGGCCTTGCGGCTGGCAGTCAAGGCCATTTCCGACATTGCGAACAAGCCGTTGATGAAGATCAGAAAGAGAACGAGCGCCGTATCCATTGAGACGCGCCCCGCCGGCAAACCGGTGCAAGACGCATGCTGTAGCAAGAGGCGAGTAGCGTAGCAGATGGTCTGCCATGAAACAGCCCGCACAATCCCGACATGAACTACCTGATCGGTGACATCCAGGGCTGCTGCAACGAATTGACCCGTTTGCTGGCAAAAATCGACTTCTCGCCGTCGCGCGACCGGATCTACCTGCTGGGCGATCTGGTCAACCGCGGCCCGGCTTCGCTCGCCACATTGCGGCTGCTCGCCGGGCTGGGCGAGGCCGCGACCTGCTTGCTCGGCAACCATGACCTGCACCTGCTGGCCATCAACGAAGGCGTGCGGCCGCCGCACCGAAACGACACCGTAAACGACATCCTCGCCGCCCCCGACCGCGAGGACTTGCTGGCCTGGCTACGCCAACAGCGGATGGCCTGCCACGAGCATGGCTGGCTGATGGTGCATGCCGGGGTTGTGCCGCAATGGGACTTGGCCCAAACCTTGTGCCTGGCCGGTGAAGTCGAGACGCTATTGCGCGGCCCGGACCTGCCGGACTTTCTGCATGAGATGTATGGCAACCAGCCCGGCGCCTGGGACGATCAACTGCAAGGCATTCAACGCCTGCGCTTCATCGTCAATGTGCTGACGCGCCTGCGTTTTTGCGATGCCCAGGGCCAACTCGACTTCAAGACCAAGGAAGGTGCAGCCAGCGCACCCGAAGGCTTCACCCCCTGGTACGACGCGCCCGGCCGCCGCACGGCAGGAATCCCGATCGCCTTCGGCCATTGGTCGACCCTGGGTCCACTCGACCGCCCCGACCTGCTCGCACTCGACACCGGCTGCGTCTGGGGCGGAAAGCTCAGCGCCGCCCGCGTCGAGCAAGGCCGCAAACTCGACTTGATCCAGGTCGACTGCGCCCAGGCCCAGCAGCCCGGCAAGTGACGCGGCCAGAACCGATCTGAATAGCGGCTAGAATTCGCACTCCGGATCACAGCGCTTGACCTCACCCGTTCAGCGACGTGAACCTAGGAAAAACCGGCGATTCGTCACCGGCGTGACTTTGAATTTCCAGGAAGCTTGGCCGAGCGGTTTAAGGCACCGGTCTTGCTCAATCAGCGCGAATGCGATGATTGCGCCGAAGCTCATATCGCGCAGCGATGTGAACGAAGGCAAAACCGGCGATTCGTCACCGGCGTCACTTTGAATTTTCAGGAAGCTTGGCCGAGCGGTTTAAGGCACCGGTCTTGAAAACCGGCGAGGGTTTATCCCCTCCGTGAGTTCGAATCTCACAGCTTCCGCCAGTTTGTCAATGGGATAGTGTCTGAAAAGTACTCT
>CANFIC010000305.1 GCA_947446685.1 Burkholderiales bacterium | reverse complement strand
GGCAAGAGTTTTGAGTACAACAAGAATTCGAACGGCGAAATTTTCAAGATCTTCCGCCAGGACCTGAAAGATGGCTCGGTCGAAGCCTTCGTCCAGGGCCCCGGTGGCGCGATCCGGCCGACGCCCTCACCCGATGGCAAGCAGTTGGCCTTCGTCAGGCGCTTGCGCAACCAGAGCACGCTGTTCCTGAAGGATCTGCAGAGCGGCAAGGAGACGGCAGTCTGGCCCGAGCTCGAGCGCGATCTGCAGGAAGCTTGGTCGGTTTACGGCGTTTATCCGTCATTCGCCTGGACGCCCGATGCCAAGGCGATCGTGGTCTGGGCCAAGGGCAAGATCTGGCAAGTCAATCCATTCACATCGACCGCGGTCGAGATCCCTTTCCATGTCAAGGATCAGCGCGAGGTGCGGCAGGCCTTGCGCCAGCCGCAGGTCGTTTCACCTGACGAATTCGCCGTCAAGCAGCTGCGCAATGTCACGGTATCGCCCGACGGCAGCAAGGTCATCTACTCGGCCTTGGGCTATCTGTTCAGCAAGGATTTGCAGGTTGATGGCAAGCCGCAGCGCTTGACCCGCCAGAGCGAAAACTTCGAGTTTTTCCCGAGCTTTTCGCGCGATGGCAAATCGCTGGTCTATGCCACCTGGAATGACGAAAAGCTCGGCTCGGTGCGCAAGCTCGACCTCGCATCGGGGCGCGAGACGACGATCAGCAAGGCCATGGGCAAATATCTGGCGCCGAAGTTCTCGCCCGATGGCAAGAGCATCGTCTTCAGCAAGGCGCGCGGCGGCTATCTGACCACGCCCTGGTATGGGCTCGATACCGGCATCTACCTGGCTGCGGCCGATGGCAGCGGTCAGCCGCTGCGCTTGACAAAGGACGGTGAAGCGCCGCAGTTCGGCGCTGGCAATGATGCGGTCTATATCACCCGCAAGTCGATGAGCAACGAGGTCGATTCATTGCACAAGCTGGTGCGGATCAATCTGGCCGATCGCCAGGAAAGCACGGTGGCGCATAGCGAATTTGCCGCGGACTTTGCGGTCTCGCCCGACGGCAATTGGCTCGGATTTACCGAGCGTTTCCATGCCTATGTGACGCCACTGCCGCAGACCGGCAAGGACATCAGCGTCGGCCCGAAAATGGACGCCTTGCCGGTGCGCCAGCTCGACGTCAACGCGGGCGACTATATGCATTGGAGCGGCGACAGCCTGAGCCTGCATTTCTCGCTTGGCGATGAGCTGTTCAGCACCACGCTGGCCAGCGCTTATGCGCCAGCGACCGAAAAGGCGGAGAAAGCCGAGAAGACCGACAAACCGGCAGCTCAAGCCTTCAAGCCGCAAGAGACCGGACGCAAGATCGGTTTCATGCAGACTACGGACAAGCCGCGCGGCAAGATCGCCATCACCGGCGCCCGCATCGCGACAATGAAGGGTGATGAGGTGATTGCTGACGGCGTGATCGTCGTCGATGGCAACCGCATTGCGGCGATTGGCAAGGCCGCCGAGGTGGTGATTCCGGCCGATGCGCAGCGAGTCGACGCCAGCGGCAAGACCATCATCCCGGGCCTGATCGACGCCCATTGGCATGGCGGCATGGGCGAGACGCAGATCATCCCGCAGCAGAGCTGGATCAATTACGCCTCGATGGCCTTCGGCCTGACCACCATCCACGACCCGTCGAACCGGACTTCCGACATCTTCACCCAGGCCGAGATGCAACGCGCCGGTGCCATGGTCGCACCCCGCATTTATTCGACCGGAACGATCCTTTATGGCGCCAAGTCTGAATTCACTGCCAACGTCAACAAGCTCGACGACGCCCTCACCCACCTGAAGCGCTTGAAGGCCGGCGGCGCGATCAGCGTCAAGAGCTACCAGCAACCGCGCCGTGAACAGCGCCAGCAGGTGCTCGAGGCAGCGCGCCAAACCGGCATGATGGTCGTGCCTGAAGGCGGCTCGATGTTCCAGTTGAACATGAGCATGATCATCGACGGACATACCGGCATCGAACATGCCTTGCCAGTCGCCGAGGTTTACGGCGATGTGACGCAGCTCTGGTCGCAGACCCAGGTGGGCTATACGCCGACCTTGAACGTCGCCTACGGCGGGCTCGACGGCGAGCATTACTGGTACTCGCACACCGAGGTCTGGAAGCATCCGCTGTTGCGCAACTATGTGCCGCGCAGCTTGCTCGAAGCGCGCAGCGTAAGGCGCGAAACAGCGCCCGAGGAAGACTTCAACGTGATCCGCGTCGCCAGGACAGCCACGGCCCTGCAGCGCGCCGGTGTGCCGGCCAATATCGGCGCCCATGGTCAGCGCGAAGGACTTGGCGCGCATTGGGAAATGTGGATGTTCGGCCTGGGCGGGATGACTTCGCTGGAGGCAATCCGCACCGCAACGCTGAATCCGGCGCGCTATCTCGGCCTCGACCGCGACCTCGGCTCGCTCGAAGTCGGCAAGTTGGCCGATCTGGTCATCATCAGCGGCGATGTGCTGGCCAATATCCGCAACAGCGACCAGATCAGCCAGGTGATGCAGAACGGCAGGCTCTACGACGCAGCGACGATGAATGAAGTCGTGTCGCGCAACAAGCCGCGCCGCGCTTTCTTCTTTGATGGCGCTGCGGGCCAGAACATCTCGGTCGACGAATCGCTGAACCAAGGGCATGTGCACGCAGACGATTGACGCGACGGCAGCCTGTGCTCGAATGCGTGGCTACAATCGCGCCGTCAGGAGAGAGCTGCCGGTTTGTTCAAGCGGTGGCCGCCGAAGGCGCAGTGACGACGGGAAACCGGCACAGCGAACGCTCAGGCAAAAGGACTGACAAGACGTCCTGGAGTTGAAACTTCAGGCCGTTCCTCACTGGAGAGAGTCGGGCAGGATTTCCCTTGGAATTCTTCAGCCCGGCCACCGAAGGGGCAAGCTGCCGACCTGGCGACGGGTCGATGGTCAATCTCTCAGGTAAAGCGGACAGCGAGGGCATACCGACCCACTTCTTGATTGAAGCGGCTGTTTGCCTGCCCTCGAAAGAAATCATGTCCGATGCTGCCCTGCTGACCACGCCCTTGCATTCGCTGCATATCGAACTCGGCGCCAAGATGGTTGCCTTCGGCGGCTACGACATGCCGGTGCAGTACAAGACCGGCGTGATGGCCGAGCACAAACATACCCGCGCTGCGGCCGGCCTTTTCGATGTCTCGCATATGGGTCAACTGCGCCTGGTCGGCGCACAGGCTTCAGCCGCGCTCGAAACGCTGGTGCCGGTCGACGTGATCGACCTTGGCATGTTCAAGCAGCGTTACGCCTTGTTCACGAATGAAGCAGGCGGCATCCTCGACGATTTGATGATTGCGCGCCGGCCTGACGACCTGTTTGTCGTCGTCAACGCCGGCTGCAAGGTCGCCGACATCGCTTATCTGCAGGCCCGCATCGGCAGCCAATGCCAGGTGATTCCGATGCCCGAGCGGGCGCTGTTGGCGCTGCAGGGCCCGCTGGCGGTCACGGCGCTGGCGCGCTTGAATCCTGCGGTGGCGGCGCTGACCTTCATGACCGGCGGCTTCTTCGAACTCGACGGCATCGCCACCTTCTTGACCCGCTCGGGCTACACCGGCGAGGATGGCTTCGAGATTTCGGTCGCCGGCGATCAGGCGCAAAGCCTGGCGCGCAAGCTGCTGCAGCAGCCAGAAGTGCTGCCAATCGGCCTGGGCGCGCGCGATTCGCTGCGGCTTGAAGCCGGGCTTTGCCTCTACGGACATGACATCAACGTCGAGACTTCGCCGATCGAGGCCTCGCTGAGCTGGGCGATCCAGAAGGTCAGGCGGCCCGGCGGCGCCAGAGCCGGCGGCTATCCGGGTGCTGCGGTGATCGAGGCACAACTCGCGCAGGGCCCGGCGCGCAAACGCGTGGGCCTGATCAGCAGCGAGCGGATGCCGGTGCGTGAAGGCGCGCAACTGGTGGCGGCTGACGGCTGTCCGCTGGGCATCGTCACCAGCGGCACGCTCGGCCCCAGCGTCAACCAACCGGTGGCGATCGCTTATCTGCAGGCCGAGCATGCGAACATCGGCGCGCAAGTTTTTGCTTTGGTGCGCGACAAACGCACGCCAATGACGGTGACCGCGATGCCGTTCACACCCAATCGTTATTTCCGCAATTGAAATTTTCACTGGAGAAACCATGAGCCTGATCAAGTACACCGAAGACCATGAATGGGTCAAGACCGAAGCCGATGGCAGCGTCACCGTGGGCATCACCATCCATGCGCAGGACGCGCTGGGCGATGTGGTGTTTGTCGATCTGCCCGCGGTAGGCGCGAGCTTTGCGGCCAAGGATGTGGCCGGCGTGGTCGAGTCGGTCAAGGCCGCCGCCGATGTCTATATGCCGGTCAGCGGCGAGATCACCGAGGTCAACGAGGCATTACGCGACGACCCGGCACTGGCCAATACCGACCCGCTGGGCGCGGGCTGGTTCTTCAAGGTCAAGTTGTCCGATGCGGCGCAGCTCGACGGCTTGATGGATCCGGCGGCTTACGACGAATTGGTCAAAAACAGCTGAAGCGGGGGAATCCCCCAGCATTTCCCCTGCCTTGCGCCCGCGGTCCTCGACCGGCCATGGGCGCTGGATTTTGTGCATCGATACCGAGGATTGCCATGTTGATGTCTGCCCTGAAGCCGCTTGCAGCGCTTGAAAACGCTGGCGAATTCCAAGCCCGCCACATCGGCCCCGACGCCGCAGACGAAGCCGGCATGTTGTCGGTCATCGGTGCCGCATCGCGCCGGGCCTTGATCGATGCGATCGTCCCGGCCAGCATCAAGCGCAGCGCGGCGATGGCGATGCTGCCGCCTGTCAGCGAGGCGCAGGCCTTGGCCGAATTGAAGGCGATCGCG
>CANFIC010000304.1 GCA_947446685.1 Burkholderiales bacterium | reverse complement strand
GGGGCGTGCGGATCGAAAACCTGGTGCTCAATGTGGCGATGACGACGCCCGAGGCGATTGCCGAGCAAGGCCAGTTCGGCGAAATGCTGGCCTTCGAAACGCTCACACTTTGCCCGATCGACACCCGTTGCATCGACGCCAGCTTGCTGCGCAGCGACGAGATGGCCTGGCTGAACCGTTACCACCAGGAAGTCCGCAGCCGGTTGAGCCCGCTGGTCAGCGGTGCGGCGTTGGATTGGCTGTTGCTGCGCACCGAGGCGCTCGCGGCCTGATCAAAGCGCGCCTCGAGCGCGCTTTTTCTTGCTGACTCGATTCGAAGATCATGCCTAGAATGGCGGCAGACTTTGCCAGCGTCGTATCAGACGACCGCGCCGGCCCGGTACAACACAGCATCGCGGCCGGCATTGACGGCGAAGCGCAAGGCTTCGGCAGGCGAGGTCCAGGCATAACCTGAAGCCAGGTTCTCGTCACGAAAAGCTTCCACCTGAGGCGACCTGCCTCGCTCGCGCATCACCACCACCGCAGCCACGTAGCCGAACTGGCGCGGCCGCTCGATCGCCCCGGCATAGATCCTGTATTCCCCTAGGTCGACTTGTTCGAAATGCATGATCTGTCCCTGATTCCGGCTTGACTGTCCCTGGTTCAGACTATCGCGGTAAACCTGGCCCTTGACTACCCACTCAAAGCGGGGGTTGCACAGCTTTCCGGTTTGAAAATTGATTTTTTTGCCGCACTCGTCGGGCAAAGCCAATGCGTGGATAAGCCTTGCTTGTCACACCAGCGTCAAATCAGCAGCCGAAGATGGTGCGATGCAAATTCCAGCTTCGTCAGCGCGTCAGCAAACTGCCACGGAGGAAATTGCCAACAGCATCAGCCATGGCACCGGCTTCCTCGTGGCGGCGGCAGCTTTGCCGGCCTTGCTGCAACTCAAGCCTGGCGCTGATCTTTGGCAGCAAGCGGCGCTGAGCGCTTTCGCCTTGACGATGATGTTGATGTTCGCCTCGTCGGCCTTGTTTCATGGTTTGCCTGAGGGCCGCGCCAAGGAGATTTTCGAGCGCCTCGATCGTGCCGCCATTTATCTGTTCATTGCCGGCAGCTACTCGGCTTTCGCAGCCCCGGCGCTGCAGGGTTCGCAGGCCTTGATCATGCTGGGCCTGGTCTGGGCGCTGGCTTGCCTCGGTGTGCTGATCACCTGCATGGATTGGATCAGGCAGCCGCTGTTGTCCACCGGTCTTTATGTCGTCATCGGTTGGCTGGTGCTGCTTTCGGCAACTCCCTGGATCGCGCAAATTTCTACCGCAGCGCTGAACCTGCTGCTGGCTGGCGGTGCCGCTTACACCCTGGGCGCAGTGATCTTTCTACTCAGCTCGAAGCTGCGTTTCGCGCATCTGGCCTGGCATCTGTTGGTGATGCTCGGCAGCGGACTGCATCTGGCGGCAAACCTGCTCCCGGCCTGACAAGAGGCCAGACAAGCAAACTCGGTAAAAGCCGGCCGGCCAAGCGGCCAGCTGGTCATTGGCTGAATCAGCCCTCGATCGGCTCAGGCAATTCTTCCTCCATCGAGCCATCGGCTTGAGCGGCCAGTTCGGCGCAATGAACCGCTTGCAATTGGTGACCGTAGGCCAGGTAGGCATGGACCGAAGTCATCGTCACATCATCGCCATCGTCGGCGTTGGCAGCTTCGATGTGGTGCCTGGCGGCCTGCTCGAAATGATGTGCGGCCTCGCGGTGAAGGGTGGCGGCGGTGTAGTGAACTTCCTGGTAATGGTCGGTCGTCATCGAAGGCTCCTGAGGGGTTTGCACGAAGGGCCCCGAACGAGCGAGGCACGGCGAATGTTGAGCGCAGCGCATTTCAAGGCTGTGAAAAATTCTGTCGCCGTGGGTCAAATATTTCCGTCCGAGCTGATGAGCCGCCGGCAGAAGCTGTCTGCCAAGGTGGAGAGATTCGTCGTGGCTTGATGGCCCGACCACCGCAGCGTGAATGTTCCGTATCCCCCGCAATGTCATCATTTCGTCACTCCATCGTCACGGCAGCGTCATCGTCAGCACCGAGCATGACGGTACTCAACAACGACCTGGATGGCCATGCGCGACTTGCCAATACCCACGATGCCTTTCGCTGATTTGCGGCCGACCCAGAACGGCAAAGCGCCTTCACCACGATCAGGCATTGAGGTTGAAGCCGAAGCAAGGCCTCGCCTTGACGTCAGTTGGGCCAGCACCATCGACGAAGTGCGTGCGGCGCAAAAACTGCGCTATCTGGTGTTTGCCGAAGAGATGGGTGCATGCTTGAGCGTCCCTCCGGGTTCACCGAAAGGCCATGACATCGATGTCTTCGATGATTACTGCGAGCATCTGCTGGTGCGCAAGGTGAAAGCCGATGGACGACTCGGCAAGGTCATCGGCACTTATCGGGTGCTGACGCCAGAGGCTGCCGTTCGCGCCGGCGGGCTTTACAGCGAAACCGAGTTCGACCTCGGCAACCTTCACGGACTGCGCGCCAGCATGGTCGAGCTGGGCCGGTCCTGCGTGCACCCGGACTACCGCTCAGGCGGCGCCATCCTCACGCTCTGGGCGGCCTTGGCCGAGTTCATGGTGCGCAACCGCCTCGACACGATGATCGGCTGCGCCAGCGTCAGCATGCGCGACGGCGGACATTACGCGGCCAGCTTGTGGAAAAAGCTCGAGCAGACGCACCTGGCCAGCGCCGAGTGGCAAGTAAGCCCGCGCCTGCCCTTGCCGGTGAACGAATTGCGCCATGACCTCGACGTCGAGCCGCCACCGCTGATCCGTGGCTATCTGCGCTGTGGCGCCCGCGTGCTCGGCGCGCCGGCCTGGGATCCTGACTTCAACACCGCAGACCTGCCAATGATCATGCGGATCGCCGACCTGCCGGCGCGCTACCGCCGGCAATTCAACGCCTGAGCGTTCAGCGGGGCAAGGCCAGCAAAGCCTGCCCCATCTTGATGCGGGTGCCTTCGCTGATACCGGCACACAGCTCAAAGCCTTTCGGCGCAAACACCAGGATGGTCGAACCATGCTGGAACCAGCCCATCTCTTCGCCCTTGGTGAACTTGGCCTGGCAGGGAATTTCATTGGCACCGCGGTAACGGCGGTGCAGCAACAGGTCAAGGAAATGCAGGCGCAAGCTGGCTACCAGAATGGCTGCGACCGGCACCAGCGCAATCTGCTGACCAGTACCCAGCCGCGTGCGCAGCACGGCGCGCTCATTGCGACAGAACAAGCGCTCGACCCTTGCCAAGGCGATCGGGTTGACGTTCCAGCAGTCGCCGCTGATATGGGTCACATGCTCGACCACACAGTCATGCGGTGCATGGAAGCGGTGGTACATCGCCGAGGTCAGGCGCAAAGTCACGAACACGCCGTCCTGAAAGGCACTGGTATCTTGCGTCGCTCCGAACAGATCCTGGATTGAATACGGAAAGCCTTTGGCCTGAAAAACCTGCCGACCTTCGACCCGCCCGCAGGCCCCGACGATGGCATCGCTGGGACTGGTCAGCAGGCCCGGATCCGGGTCGACCAGGCGCGCGCCGGGTTTCAATTCGCGGGTGAAGCAATCGTGCAGCGAATCGAACTTTTGTTTGCGTGCGTCTGACAAATCAAGATCGGTGAACAACTGCCAGGCGGCAATCGAGACGCGGCATAGCAGCGGATGGCGGATCTGGCTGAACCAACCGACGAAGCGCGTCAACGCCGCTCGCGGAATGCGGTTGGTGAGCAGGAAGTTCAAATCCTCTTGTTGAAGAAATCGACGAAATATTTGCATTTTCACGAAGCTGTCAAGCAGCCCTGTTAAATATTGGGATCTGGGAAAAAACAGCCTGATAGGCCCACTCATGGAACAGACATTTGCACTTACCGCCGTGGCGATCGCCGCCCTGGCCTTGATCCTGCCTCGAGCCAAACAGCGGCTCGATCTGTCGCGCGCCAAGCACCGCTCGCTGGCCGGACATTCGCGCATGGCCAAACGGCTGGCGCGACTGATTCCCGGCTATGCCTACGACGAGGCGAAATTCTTTAACTCGGATGGCGCGCCGGCCGAGGCCGTGGCGCAGCGCCGCGCCGGCTTCGAGCGCCTGTCTGCGCTGTTTGCCGAACGCTTCGCCAAGAGCATTGCAATGACGGCACGCGCAAGGGTAGCAATCTCCGATCTGCATTTCACCGGCAGCTACCGCGTGCCCTTCCAGTACAGCCCTTACCTGCGCGAACATCTGAAAGTCGGCGCCTTCCTGCAAGCCTCGTCGGGCGTCACCTTCGAGGATCTGGACGGCAATGTCTTCTACGATCTGACCGGCTCCTACGGCGTCAATGTGTTCGGTTACGACTTCTACCGCGAATGCGTCGACGAAGGCATTGCCCTGACCCACCAACTCGGCCCGGTCCTGGGTGCCTATCATCCCTGCGTGGTCGAGAACGTCGAACGCTTGCAGGCGATTTCGGGGCTTGACGAGGTGTCGTTTCACATGTCGGGCACCGAAGCGGTGATGCAGGCAGTGCGGCTGGCGCGCTATCACACCCGGCGCAGCCATCTGGTGCGCTTTTGCGGCGCTTATCACGGCTGGTGGGAAGACGTGCAGCCCGGCATCGGCAACCCCTTGCCACCGCGTGAAACCCATACCTTGAAGGACATGGACGATCGCAGCCTGCATTTGCTGCGCACCCGCAAGGACATTGCCTGCGTGCTGATCAACCCGCTGCAAGCGATGCATCCAAATGCAGGTGCGCCGGGCGACACGGCCTTGCTCGACAGCAGCCGCAGGGCCGCTTTTGACCGCATCGCTTACACCGAATGGTTGAAAAAGCTGCGTGCGGTCTGCACTGAACGCGGCATCGTGTTGATTTTTGATGAGGTATTTCTCGGTTTCAG
>CANFIC010000303.1 GCA_947446685.1 Burkholderiales bacterium | reverse complement strand
GTCAGTTCATGCACGGTGTCGGTTGAGGCGAATATGCATGGAATGACCAGCAAGGTTCTATCCTGGCTGCGCAGACCGCCTTCCAGCGCCAGACGCGGCAGTCGATGAACCCGAATCGATTCAGCCAGTGAGCGATTGACTATGGCCATCACGCATTCAAAGCTGACCAGCGCAAGCAGCGGCAGCGCCATGATGACTGACCATGAATCCAGCCGCTGCTGCCGCAGCAAGGTGCTGAGCAAGAGCGTCGTGCCGCCGGCCAATGCCCCGGCGTACAAGAAGCCGGGGGCTCGCAATGGCCATTGCAGGGCGGGATTTTCCAGCGTGGTCAAGGTGCCGCCCAGCGCTTCTACCAGTTCGCCGCGCCCGGGGCCGATCAGGAAATGTGCCGGGCCTGCGCCGGCTTCAAGCGCCATCAGCTTTCGCGTCAGATCGATTTCCGGGCGCCGCAGCCTGCGCGCCAGCCTTTCGATGGCATGGGTACAACTGTCGCGCGTCAGATCGCTGTCGGCATTGAATTCAGCGGATTGCTGCAAGGCCTGCAGGACCGGGCTGAGCTCTGCGATCAAGTTGCGCCAGTCAAGGGCGTTGATCATATGCAGGGCCGATACGGCATTGCTGACGCTGACATTGTCGGCCGCCTGCAGCTCATGCGCAGCTGCCAGCGCCGCGTCTTGATCGGGGGCGATCTCGTTCAGCCACTCAAGCCATTGCGGGTTCGCAGCTGCCGCGCGGCTCCTCGTGCGCAGCAAAATTTGAGCGATAAAGCTGGTTTGCAGCGCGCGCTTCTCAACGCGAGCATGCATGGCACGGAGTTGGTCAATGCGCAAGGGCGGCTCATGATCGCAACACCAGTCTGCAGCCTCCTGCGCTGCCTTGTTGCCGGCCACAGCTTCAGCCAATCGGTCCATGTTTTCAAGCAAGACGACCCGCAAGGTGGTCGGAATTGCCCATAGTTCGCCCAGGGTGAGCACATCGACCTGCTGGTAGGCATCCAGGAACTGAGCCAGCAATTTCGCGTCGAAATTCGAGTCGGTATGGGCGACAAAGGCCCAGGCGATGCCATAGACGCGGGGCAAGCCGCTCAGCGGTTGCTGGCGCAACTTGGGCAAGGCGCTGTAATAGCCGCGCGGCAGACCATTGCGAATCTCCGGAACCTGCGCTTCGATCAAGTGGAAGTTATCGAGCAGCCATTCAGCCGCCGGACTCAAGGCCTCGCCTTCCCGATCGAGCATTTCGATGTAGCGGATCGAACGTCCCAGGCTATGCAGGTTGGCGGCGATGCGTGGAAAAAAATGGGGCGCATGAGCTCGCCTGCGCCAACTCAGACGGCGCTCGATCTTTTGCGCTCTGGCCAAGCTGAAGCCATGCAGTCGGAACCGGTCGACTCCGAACAGCACCGCACGCACGGGCGACGGCACTGGCCCGAGGTGGGCATCAATCAACTTTGATGTCTTGGCGCGTAAACCAGGCAATACTGACAACGCGCCGATCGGCAATTCCCTCTGACTTGACCAACGCCGCATGCTGTTAACTCAGCAGCAATTCGACCTCAAACGCAACGATGGCGATGACAAGCAAGGAGACGAGGCGCGGCACGGCGAAGGCTATAGCGATTTCTGCCAGGGTTGCCATCGCGCGCCATGGGCCATTGTCAAGGTGGCAAAGGCTCAATTGCAGTTCCAGGGCCAACTGATCGCGTTCAACGCTGACAACAGCATCCTGGTCCAAAGAGGCGGTGTTTTGCGTGTACTGCGGCATCTTGGCTCCTGCAAACGATGTCGCCTTTTCAGGCGGAAATCGAAGGTAACCCGGTACCTTTTACTTGCGTTGACTGCAGTCAACTTTGGACGGCCAGACCGACGCTCACCCTACAATTTTTCGCTGCCAGGCTCCAGCGGACCTTGATCGAGTTGATGGTGCAAGCCATAGCGGACCAGAGCAGCCAGATTCGGCAGTTGCAGCTTTTTCTGGATATGGGTCTTGTGGGTGCTGACTGTCTTGATCGATAGGTGCAAATCGGCGGCGATGTCGGTTAAACGTTGTCCAGCGATAAGACGACGCAAGACATCGAGTTCGCGGTTCGACAACTGGCTGTGGCTCGGCACCGTTGTGCCGCTATTGAGTTGCATAACGACCTGCTCAGCCAAGCTGGGCGTTACATAAGCGCCTCCGGCCGCCACTTTGTTGACTGCTGTCACCAATTCCCTGGCTGCGCTGTCTTTGGTGATGTAGCCGTTTGCACCGGCTCTGAAAGAGCGCATCGCATATTGTTCTTCGGCGTGCATGCTCAACACCAGCACGCCAATCGATGGGTAATTGGCTTTGATGCGCAGGATCAGATCCAGGCCGTTCATCCCCGGCAAGGAAAGATCGACGATGACAAGGTCGAAAGTCTCGAGTCGCAAACTGTCAAGCGCCTGGAAGCCTGAGCGAGCTTCTGCGACCTGCCAATCGGCACTATGGGTTTCGAGAACGCGTTTCAACCCCTCACGAACGATGTCATGGTCATCGACCAGCAGAAGACGCAGTGGCGACTTTTCCTCCGTCCTCATCTTGCCTGCTCCTGCGATTCTGATTGGAGGCTGGCGGGATCGAGAAGATTGCCCTGCAAGGGTAAACGTACCGTGATCCGCCCACCGCCGCCGAGGGGATTTTCGACTCTGACTTGGCCGCCCAGAAGCAGCGCTCTCTCGCGCATGCCCAACAGGCCGCAGGAATCTTCTTTGCGTGCGGCAATTGGTGGGAAACCGATGCCGTTGTCCTGCACGGTCAAAGTCATCTCGCCGTCCTGTGCGTGCAATTCGATCAGCACCGAAGTTGCCTGGGCATGCCTGGCGACATTGGTCAGGGCTTCCTGCACCATCCGGTAAAGAGCGGTCGACGCACGCGGATTCAGCAATGGCTGACCTTCGTCCAGGTGAACTTCAATCTTGATCCCCATGCGGCGCGCCGATTCGCTGGCAAGCCAGCCTATCGCAGCGGTCAAACCCAGGTCGTCGAGCATCAGCGGGCGAAGATCCGATGCGATTCTTCGCACCGAGGCCACAGTCTCGTCGAGCATCTCCAGCATGGCAGCCAAGCGCATTTGACTCGATCTGCCATGCAACTCCTGCTCCAGATCAGTCAGATCGAGCTTCAGGGCTGAAAGCCGCTGCCCCAGTTCGTCGTGCAACTCGCGTGCAATGCGCCGCCGTTCTTCTTCGCGCGCATCAACCATAGTGCCCGACAGGCGGCGCAAATCCTGGCGTGAGCGGCGATCTGCTACGCGCGGTTTGTGATCAGTGATCGCCATAGGTTCAAGTCGATTTTCCAGAAAAATTTATGCGCTAAAGCCGGCTCTGGTTCTGACCTTCAACCAAGTCACTGAGGCAGCTGCCGGCGCGATGGAACCTGCAACCGGGAAAGTCAATCGCCTGGCGGCAGGCAGATGACGCAGGGGTGATATTAGGAGAATGCTGCAGCCAGGTCATGTACTCAAGCAGGGGGGAGCGCAGTTGCAGCGGCTGCTGATCTGGGGTTTGTAAACGTCAGCTGGCGCACTTGCTAGGTGGTTAGGAAAAGTCCTGTAAGTCAATCGGATTGAAGGGCTAATGTATGGATATTTCCTACGAAAGCTTGTCTTTGTTGCCGATTGCGAGCACCGACGGAATTGATCATGCTCACGCTACTGCCTAAACATCAATAAACCAGGAGATCCGGCATGAATAGACCCATTCCAAACTCGGAGCAAGCTGTGACTGGTATGACGGCGCCCTTGCGTCGAGTCGACGCCGGTGACAGAACGAGCATCTCGGATCTGTTGCGTCTGATGGGGGCTGAAGGCGATGCTGGAGCGGATAGCGATCGCTACCCGGTCTCTAGCCGCCAAGTGCAGGCGGGTAGTGCGCTCTTTCACGAGGGCGGGGTGGCCGAGGCAATCTACTTCGTCAGCATGGGCTCGTTCAAGATTTTCCGCACCGCCGAGGATGGTTACGAGCAGGTGCTGGGATTTGTCGGACGCGGCGAGGTGCTGGGCTTTGATGCGGTCTGGATGGGGCGGCATCCGATGGCTGCAGCGGCGCTTGAACCTTCGCGCGTCTACGCCATGCCTTCCAAGAATATCTTTACGCTGGGCCAATATGTTCCCGCGCTCGACCGGGTTCTGCACCTTGCGGTGAGCCGGGAACTGACCCGCCGCGGCGAGATTGCCGACCTGATGGCAGCAGTTTCGGCCGAAGTCAGGCTGGCGCGCTTTCTGGTCCACCTCTCAGAGCGCATGCAGGCCAGCGGCCAGTCGCCCAAGCATTTGCTGCTCTCGATGTGCCGGCGCGACATCGCCAGTCACTTGGGCGTGGCGCATGAAACGGTCAGTCGTTCTTTCAGTGCTCTTGCGGATTGGAACTGCTTGCGGGTCAGCAACCGCGAGGTCGAAATCCTGGACATGGCGCGCTTGAAAGCCTTGTCGCGCAGCACGCGTGGATCGACCGACGACATGCCTGGCCGTACCCCGCCAAGTCATCGCAATGCCCGTGGCTGAACGGCAGCCTCTTGGTAGTATGTGACCCGAACTAACCATGTTCGGCCAACTGCAATAGGCGCCATTGCCTAGAACGCCAGTCTGCTTCACACGTCGAGGGCCACTCGATCGTGCTGTTTGACTTTTTGATCGGCAGGCATTGAGTCATGCCATGAAAATCGATCAGGGCGAGCGGGTCATGGTCCCTCGGACTTTTGAATGCCTCCCAAGGTCCCTCGCTGAATGAGCGGACGCCTGATTGCGGGTGCGCAATGAAGGCCTTGACGGAAACCTTATCTTGAGCCTGGCCGTAAAACAATGCGGTCGCGAACTTGAGAGGGAACAGCATGAAAACAGATGCACAACTGAAGAAGGATGTCGAGGCGGAACTG
>CANFIC010000302.1 GCA_947446685.1 Burkholderiales bacterium | reverse complement strand
CTGATCTCCAGTTGTTCATCGTGGCGCCAATATTGCGCAGAATTGATGAAGTTTTTACTTAACAATCAAGCCCGACGGCCTTTGCTCCTCGACGGTTTTCGATCACCGGACCAAATCCTTGACGCGGTAGTACATGCCAACGAGCGCCAGGGGTTCAGATCTGCGCGGCCGTCGAGCAACTCGGCCAAGCATGATGGCCATCACCAGACCGCGTAGCGCGTCGACGTTCTGCAGTCGGGTCGGCGTCGCGACTTTTGTCGGCGTGGCGACGACCTCAGATAGCGGTCGCAGCCGGGTGGAATTCAACATGAGCTGTCCTATTCAGATGCTGCAGGCCTGGAGCTTGGGGTTCGTCAGAAGTCGGCGACCTGGCCCCAAGTTGCGGACGAGAAGCGGTCGGGGTGAAACGGGCGCGGATCGATGATCGGCGCGGCGCCAGTGACAATATCGGCGATCAGATGCCCCGCGCCGGGGCTGACGCCGAAGCCATGGCCGCTGAAGCCGGCGGCCAGCACCAGTCCGGGCTGCGACTTGATCTCGCCGATGCCCGGCACGCCATCCGGCGTGCTGTCGATATAGCCGGCCCAGGCGGCGGTGATTGTTCGCTCTCTCAGGGCGGGAACCAGGTCGACGGCGCGCTGATAGGTCAGCCGGACGACGGCTTCGTCCACGGCAGGATCGAGCACCCGCATGCGCTCCATCGGTGTGGGGCGGTCGAGGCGCCAGCGCGCCAGCGATTCATGACCCGAACGGAAGCCCTCCAGTCCGCCCAGGGCGAGGTTGCGCCAGCGCCGCTGGAACATCGGAAGAAACTGCCACCCGAAGCGCAGCAGTTGCGGCGTCGGATCGACCCTGGCACGGCCGCTTATCGCGAGCGTGTAGCTGCCGTCGCTGCGGCGCGTCATGCTGGCGGCGCTGGTGTGCAGCGTGTCTGGCAGATCGGCGCTGCCAGGCCCGACCGTGAGCACGGTCTGGCGGATGGCAGCCTGCGGAAAGCGGATGCCGAGCTGGCGGCAGAAAGACGAGGCCCAGGCACCGCCAGCAAGCACGGCCGCAGGACTGCGGATGACGCCAAGCTCGGTGACCACGGCGGACAGTCGGCCGCCCTGTGTTTCAATCCCGCGGGCCGCGCAACGCTGATGGACCGTGCCACCATGCCGCAGGATGGCGCGCGCAACGGCGGGGGCCGCGCGCGATGGGTCGGCGGTGCCATCGGTTGGTGAAAACACACCGCCCTTCCACGACTTGCCGGTGACGCGCCCACGCTCGGCGGCTTCGCGCGATGACAACATCTGCGTCTGGATGCCAACCGAGCGGGCGAAATCGCCCCATCGCGACCAAGCCGCCAGTTCCGCCTCGTCGTTGCTCAAGTAGAGCAGCCCGCAGCGCCGAAAGCCGGTCTGCTCCGATTCGTCAGCAACGAACTGGTCCCAAAGCTCCAGGCTTTTGGTCGCCATCGGCAGTTCGCGTGCATCTCGGTTCTGCTGGCGGCACCAACCCCAGTTTCGGCTCGACTGCTCGGCACCGATGCAGCCTTTCTCAAGCAAAGCAACCTTCAGGCCGCGACGGGCGAGGTAGTAGGCTGTGAAGGCACCGATGACACCGCCCCCGATGACGACAACGTCGGCATGCGCGGGCAATTTCGGGGACGTCTCGATCGAGACCAGCGGCGCAGGCATGCTCAGACGCTCGGCCGATGAGCCTGACCTTGCGCACCTTCTCCAACCTGCGTCAGGGACTGACGTGGCCGGCCTTCATGGGCTGAAGGCCGGCATTCGCGCGACTTGCCGAGCGGGCTTGAACTGAAGTTAACAAGAAAATTCGACATGGGGAAATGACGCCTTGTTGCTGATCTGGATGTTTCATATTAGGAGCGGAACCGGCGGCATTGCTGCCAAAGCTGGCGACTCCAACAGTGTCAAATTGGGAATGCGCCTGTCGACACAGCGGGTTGTGCCGAGCGCGCCGTCCATTGAGATGCCTTCGCCGTCTGATCTCTACCTGTCCATCATGGCGGGCATATTGCGCCGGCTGGATGAATGAATAATTCAATTAACCGAACATTCAGTAAGGCTTAGAACTTAATGATCAGCTCGGAAGACCTTGCGCGCAGTTGCTGAAGAGCAGCGCCGTCAGCCAGTCCTGACTATCTTGCCAATGCCGCACCGATTCAACTGCCCGTAGACTTGACTCGGCACCGGTGCTGGGTGGTACGCGATGTCCGCGACGGCCAAACCTCTTTCTCAGGGCTGAGCGCCCACGGCAGTAGGCAGCGATGAGTCGAACGAATGATTTGTCGTGGATTGCAGTCAGGCTAACTGGGTGTGAAAAGCACCTGTGTCAGACGCAAGCGCTTTCACCGCAGAACGGACTGGCTACTTGATCGAAAAAGTAACCCCGCTCTGGGCGCGCGTCGTTTTATTGACCAGGATGACTGCCACCCTGGCCCCGACAGGAATGGTGACATCCTTGGCTTCAAACTTGTTGCCCCCTGCGGGTTTCAACAACACCTCGGATTTCTCACCTTTGGCCAAGATGGTGAGTTTGGCGTTGATGGCGGCACTGTCGACCGGTTCATGGTCTTCCATGACATAGAGCGATACGGCCTTGGGTTGGACCACCAACTCGAACAACGTTTCCCCGACCAGTTGAACTACCCCACCATGTTCAGGCTTGGTACTCCCATGCGCGAAGGCGGCGGCACCAGCCAGCAAAGAACTGGCCAGCAAAATTGCCGGGAATACTCGGTTCAACAATACATTCGCGTTCATGGCTTGGTTCCAAAGGTTCAGTGCGGCTTGGCAAGAGCCTTGCTTTATCGGCCAGGAAAATTTCCTTTCGCTTTACTCCGGTGCGTGGGGAAGCGTGAACGAAAGGGTTGCCAGGTATTCGATGTAATCGATTTTCTTGGGGTCGTCGGACGGCCCCTTGAAGGTCGCGCTGATCACATTGAGCCCCTGGTTGCGCACCTTGATCGTGATGCTGCCGTCGGCCGCTGTGCGACGCGGTTTGGCGTCGGGGTCGTTCACGAAGTCGCTGAGCACCAGCGCGCCGGCCACCGGTTTGCCTTGGAACAGCACGCGCAGCTTCAAGGGTTTGCCGAGTAGATCGGGCAGTCCGGGAGTGACTGTCACGATCTGCAGGACTTGATCCGGCAAGGGCGGGATCGCTGTCTGCAACGGCGCCTGTATGGCCACTGCAAACTTGACGGTCTTCTCGCTCAGCACTGCATGCGGCACCTCATCGCGCCCTTTCTTGTGCCATTCGCCGTCGGGTGTCTTGCTCCAGATGCCATTCTCGAGCACAGCTGCCACCGCGGTCGGTTGGCTCTCGCTGTCGACCAAAACGATCGGCCCGGCGGCGCGAAGCGTCGTCACAATCGGTTGCCATTGGGCGTCATAGCCCGCCACGTTCTTGAACATCGGCAAACGCTTGACCGTATCAAGATCGTCAGCGCCAACGCCGTAAATCAGGCCGATTTGCTTGGCACGTTGCGCGAACCAGATGCCATGAGCCTCGACTGCCGTCGCGGGCAGCATGCCGGCGAGCATGGCAGCCAGCGTCAAGCCGATTGAAAAATTCTTCATCTGAAACTCCTTGCTGAGTTGGAAGGCGTTAAGGCCGACGTCCCGATGCTATAGATGGCCCGGCAAAGACAATGCCGTTCCGATACCCGTCAATGATTGCTTTGCCTCGAAATTGTCCGATTGCCGGCAGAATCCCCGGCTCGCCGGTCGAGATCGGCAGCTCGACCAGCGCTGCGGACTAAAGCATGAAATCAGAAGTACTTGACCCAGGCCTGCGTCGACGACCTCTTGTAGCGCGCAAACGCCCGGCAAGGGAAGTAAATGATCGGTACCAATGCCAGCCAAACCACCCAGACGATCCAGAACTGGTCAGCATCGACACCGAACCTGCTGCCTTGATTGGGACCGTAGATCGAGAGCAGGGCACGATAAGAAATCAGCAATATATAGAGGTGCAGGATGTAATAGAACATCGGTGCGCCGCCAAAAGTAGAGATCACGCGGGTCAAAGCGTTATCGGAAAATTCCAGGGCCGCCAGCAACAACATCCCGCCACCCAGGGTCATCAACAGGAAATCAAGCGAGGGCGGATATTTGGTGAAGTTCAACCAGTTCATCACGGTCTCGATCTGGCTGCTGCCAGCAACCCAAGCCTGGTTCTCGCCGTAGATATTGAAGCCACGCAGCACAGCCAACAGGGCAAGGCAGGCGAGTCCGAGTATTGTCAAAACCCTGCGTCGGGCCAGCTTTTCGATGCGCGCGGCGAATATTGGCGCGAAGCCATAGCCTAGCAAGATCACGCCGACCCAGGGCAAAGCCGGGTAGGTCAGCTTCACCTTGATGGCGCCGTCGGCCAATGCCCAGCCGCGGTGCAGCATCAAGGTCCAGGGCAAGTACCAGGCGCTATCGGCGGCGACCACAATGCCAGCGAAGGCGTTATGCCCGGCGACTATGACGCCGCCAAGCAGCAGCAATGTCCACCGAGGTAATCCGACCAACAGGGCCAGGGCCAACATACTGAAGCCGATCGCCCACATCACCTGAAGGTAGACCACGTTGTAGGTCCCGCTCCAGGCGAAGTTGACAACGGTCAGTTCCAGCGCGATCAAGAGCAGCCCGCGCTTGAGCAAGAAACTGCGGACATCACGGCTTTGGCCTTCGGGTGGGTTGGCATAAAGCCAGGCCGAAAGTCCGGTCAGAAAAACGAAAACCGGGGCGCAAAAATGCGCCGCCAAGCGGGAAAAAAATAGTTCTGGCGCGGTACCCGGCAGGGTCATCGGATCAGTGACTTGCAGGTGCAAATAGAGCGTCTCGCGCACATGGTCGAGCATCATCACGATCATCACCAAGCCCCGCAAGGCATCGATGGATGTGATTCGAGCCTTG
>CANFIC010000301.1 GCA_947446685.1 Burkholderiales bacterium | reverse complement strand
TACGGAGATGTGGGCTGAAGTTTTTTGTCAAGGCAAGTCTCTGCATGAGCGGACCTTCTGCCCGCTACCGAATGTCTAAAAACAACACAAGTTTATGTAGTTTACAGTGTTTAATCAATGTTTGCTTAGTAGAAAGTTAAGCATTTTTTACCTACAAAATATTGGAGTCCGGGCCATCGGGCGAGGAGCCAGCGGCTCAGGTGTAGGCATCCGGTTGACGGGATGAGCCGCGCTGGTTGGTCCCGGGCAAGGAACCTGGCGCAAACTTCACGCCGCCTTCAGCTTGGTCAGGAACTCCATCACCTGGTCTTCGTTGGACTTTTTCAGCCTGTTCATCATTGCCGGAAATCTATCTCCAGAAAAAATATGCCGCCAGATTGCTGCATAATTTTCCTGGACATATTTAATTTTCGCGGGGATTGAATCGTAATCCGAGAAAATAATGAATTCGTTATACGGCACCTTCTCGCGCAGCGGCACGTCCTCGCTGATGATGATCACGCCATTCAGCAGCGCTGGCAGGATACGCAATTCCTCGAGCGTGTCGTGGTGGGGCGTCTGGCGGATATTCACCATGATGCCGGTTTCTGCATATTGCTGGCGCAGCCCATCCTTGCCGAAAATTCCGGTGATATTCGAAGATTCAACCCCATGGTCGCGCATGCGCTGCAGAAAATCCTTGCGTTTGGGCTCTTCAGGATTGCCGAAGAGCGTGATGCATGGATGTTTTTTCTCTTGCTCGAAGTTCAAGACCGGTGCGTCGTAAATTAGTGGCGCGATGTACACCACCTTCTCGAGGTAGTCATTGAACAGGCCTGATTGCCTGATGTTCTCGATATTGGGCTGGCTGTATTCGATCACGCCGTCGAGCCCCTGCAGATAGTCGCTGCGGGCAATCCTGACCAAGTAGAAATCATCGCCTAGTTTTATTTTACCAATCGGTGCGCCGGCGGAGTCTCGGCCACCCTGTTTTACCAGGGTATGTTCATTTTGAATATCAAGGCGTAAGGTCTTGAATTCATTCTTGAAATCATGCGGATAATTGCCGAAGATGAAATTCGAGTTCAGATTCAGCTTGCTGATGGCCGCCTTGAAGAGTTCGACCACGTACAGGTAATACTCACGAATTTCAATATCATGATTTTCGTTATAGGCCAGATTGCTGCGCAGCACATCCACGGTTTTTTCGGTCTTCTGCTGCACCCGCTTGGCAAAATAGGTCTTCACCGGCCCCAGCAGATCGACTGACCAGCAGTCGTAGCTGAGGCTCATGATCTCCCCATCGATATCAAAGGTGCGGTGATCATTCAATTCATAGATGATTCTTGCCAGGTAGCGCTCACCGGCTTCACTCTGGCGCCGGATGGTCACGACGATCTGTTTCAAATAGTGATAGAGAGATTCAACCTTCGAAGAATTGATGACAAAGGATGAACACCAGCAGAAGGTTATCTTGTCGAGGTTGTCGTACAGGCCGAGGAGTTCCAGGATCGGCCTGGAAATATCGATGAAAGAGCCATCAGGAACATGACTATTGATCGGGCAGGCGGTGACATTGTTCTGGGCCAGTTGATTGAAGTCGAACCTGTTCTTGGCGATGAAGTTGTCCTGGGTGAACAGGACATAGTCATACTGCTGCTCGAGCTTGTTGTCAAGAATGTATTTCAAGCCGACGGTGTAAGCGCCGATCTCGAACTTGGATTCGATGTCGTTATCCAGAAAAATAATATTTTCGTAGCCCGACAGCTTCTCAAATATATCCTCTTTGTAAGCTGAGTTATTGTCCACCACGACTACCAGGGAACCGGGATAGAGCGAGTTGATGTTGTCGATGTAGTACTTCAAAAATGACGGGTAACCACGGAAGTACTTGTGGGCGATGACAAAGAGTAGTTTCATTGACTGGCTCCGGGGGCTTACAGATAGCTGTAACGCAGTATTGGTGTGGAACTCAGATGCAACATTTCCAGTCTTTGATTCGACCAATGTGCTGAATTCACGAGATTGGATGAAGGGCAGCTCATGCTGTACTTGACCGAAGCAATAATCAGGTAATTCTTGACGATCCGGCGCACATCTTCGACGCTGCTGGCACTCATCGCGTAGTAGCCGCCGCAGTTTCTGTCGGTGATGTTATCGATCTTCGAAGCGCCATATTGATGCCGGAAGCCTTCAGCCATCTGGTAATCATCGGACAGGACCATGAAGCGGTCGGAGAACTTGAATATATGGTCGAAATCATCTTCGATGACATGGTCTGGCGGAGCCACGGTTTCAAGCAGCAGTTTGTCACCGCCACGAATGAAATAGACCGCGCTCTGCGCCGATAGTTCGACCGCGTCGCCTTGATCGTTCAGCCATGTAGCGAGTTCCTGCTTGATTTTTTTGTACTCATCAAGCTTGAATTTCGAGAAATATTTCAGGACATCGTGGCCGACAGCTTTCATGATGTCGCGAGCGACCTTCCACTGCATGTATTTCACCGGTCTGTCGGTTGAGCTGTCATGCAAGTCAAAGGTATTGGGGAAAATTTCATTGAAGGCAACCGGATAACGCCACCAATTGTGGAAATTCCCATCCAAGCGGAAGGTCTTGCGTTGCAATCGGCAAATGAATTTTGCGATCAATATATTTTCGATTACCGAAAAGAAACCGGTCGGTGGGGGCGTATAACACCAGATTTCGTCGCTCTCGAAGTCGACAGCGAAGTCCACATTGACGTCGTCGCAGGCCGCGTCCCGGTAGTTTCTTGCTTCGGCAATATCGATACCGGTGAGCTTCGATGCAAGCCGCGGCCCCAGGCATGAAGAAATCTCTATGCGCTCGAACGCATCTAGCCGGTTGAAGCTTTCCAGATCCATCGACCCGGTCAGGTCATCGATTGCTTGGTCATAGTTGATGAAGCCCCAGAAAAACAGGCGGGCATAAACCAGAATGCTCCGGCCGGGGCTGGCAGATTGCCTTGTCAGCTTGCGGATCCTGTCGATCGATTCGGTCGACAGATCAGCACCGGGCTTCATGATTTCTATGAATTCCAGGATTTCCTTGCTCTGGCAGTCGTCCTTATACAGGGCGGTTCCGAATTGCATCATCATCAATTCCTTTGAGATGCTTTCAAGTCGTCATCCGTCCTGGCTGCTCTTTTTCTGCTGCCCTTGATCAACAACGCCGTCTGCAAGAACGTGCTGTTCGAGGTTTGCACCGGTTGCGAATGCGACAGGATCAGCAGGTCGACCACCGCGTCGATGACGCTGAGCGCGTTGCGGTTGACGTTGCAGGCATAGGCGCGGCCGCTGTGGTCGCTGGTGACACTGTTCCAGCCGCCCTCTTTGACCAGTTTCTCGACATGGGCGCGCTTGGCGTAAATGGCGACATTGGGCAAGGCGCCGAAGCGTTGCTCCACGTCCTTGTCGTCGGAGCAGACGAAGAATTTCTTGTGTGCTGCGTTGCTGATCAACTCGAACAGATTGCCGTCGTCAGCGCTGTTGCTGCCGAAATCGGTCTTGCGGATCTGCACGCCGAAGAATTCCTTCAGCTTGTGTTTGCGGATGAACCGGTCCGCTTCGGCGACGATCTCGGCCTTGAACTTCAGCGCCCTGACCTGTTTGCTCACCTGGGCCTGATCCAGGAATGGCGGGATCAGCGGGCTGTGGTAATACACGTCGCGGCTGTCCGAGTTCAGGTAAGCGACCGCTTCTTCCAGCGTCTGTGCTTGCAGCGGGGACTGATTGGGCACGCCCATGCCGAGGTGGTCTTCGGTCATGAAAAAGTGGAACTGGTCCTTGTCGGGCAGGTAGCTGAGCAGTTCGCGTTCGATCACTTGGTAGTCATTGGCCAGCAGTTCCGCAAAACCCGCGCCGCACCAGTTGTTGCGGGGCCAGACGACGATAGGCTGCAGCCCCGCCGCCTTGGCCAGCAACATGCCGGACACCAGGGTGTTGAAGCGGTTACCGAAGCCGCCGTCGCAATAGAGGTGGATGGCACGCGGCTGCGCGGCCTGGGCGGTGTTCACTTGGATTTTTCTGGCAGCGCCGGCTTCGCTGGCATCAGCATCGATCAGCCTGGCCAGTTCGACCGCCACTCGCCCCCAGCCATGCAGCCTGGCCTGCGCTACCGCAGCGCCGCTCAGGTCTTGCCGGTCCGGCCCCTGGCTGGCAGCTTCGGCCATCAGCTCGACCAGCGAGGGCAGATGCGGCTCAAGCCGGCAGGCGTCTGCCTTGGTGCCGACCAGGCCGCGGTGGAAGGTCGAGGGGATGCGCCGCACGGCCGCACCGTTGCAGAAATCATCGGTCGAGCCGCCCGAGGTGACGATCACCGGCTTGCCGCAGGCCAGAGCCTCGAGCACCGGCAGGTTGAAACCTTCGGCGCGGTAGGGCGAGACATACCAGTCGCTGATGCCATGCAGTTGGCGCAACTCAGACAAGCTCATATTCCCGGGGATCACCGAGATCGCGGCCATCAGGCTGTCGCTCATCAGCTCCGGATGCCGCGCGCCCACCTGGCGCACCGTGGTCTCGACCGACAGGCCGTAGAGCTGGCGTGCGTCCTTCAGGATCAGTTTTGTGCGGGGTTGCTGCTGGTGCACCCGGGCAAAGGCCTCGACCAGCAGGTCGCCGCCCTTGTTCCACATCGGCGCGCCGACGTTGAGAAACACCGTCACATCCGGGTCGATGCCAAGGTTGGCGCGGTTGACCGCCCGCTCCTGCGCGCTCAGCGGCGTGAAGGCTTCGGTATCGACGCCATGGCCGACCACCCGGACGGCCTCCTCGGCAAAGCCATAGTCAAGCAAACGGTCACGCGACCAGCGCGATGGGGTCACGACCAGGTCGCGGCCGCGGGTGTAGTCGCCAGGCGGCAGATCGGGTTCGGCAAACATGTCGGCGTCGAGGCCGAACTCGGTGACGATGAAGGTGATCGCCAGCGCCTGGCTCGGC
>CANFIC010000300.1 GCA_947446685.1 Burkholderiales bacterium | reverse complement strand
TCGCATCCTGCAGATTGACTGCCTGCGTGGTCAGCGTGGAACTGGTCGCTTCGACCACGCTGGTGGTCGCAAGCGCCCGCGACCTGGAAGGGCTGCCGTCCTGTGCTGTTGCCACGGCCAGCGCCGAACTCGTCGCGGTCGCCCGGTCATCACCGCCGCCGCCGCAGGCAGCCAACAGCCCAGCGAAGGTCCAGAGCAAACAATGTCGTATCGCGGTTTGTTTCATGTACGGGTCCCATAGGTAACAAATTATTCGGTGGCTGCCGCCACGGCCGGACCACCCGCGCAGTTTAAACATTTTTAACTGATAAAAGTATTCAACCGTATTAATAAATTAACCTGTTTTAAATGAAACCCGCGGGAATCGGTTTCAAGCATGAAGGAGCCGGCTCGGCCGATGGCTTAGCCCTGAGTCGCCCGATTGCAGCGATCGCCTCGGTACAAACCCGTCCATCGTTCAGGCGACTTGCTGCGCCATAGGCCTGCGGATACCTTGACACGGGTCAGTAACGATGGAACTACCGGATCCGCTGGCCAAAAGCAAAGCGGCCGAGACGGCCCTCATTTCAAACCTTCATTCAACGGAGATGTCGATGAAAACACCTTGTTTCAACAATTCATTCGTCGCAGGCTGCATTGCCGCCGCCAGTTTCGCCGCGAGCCCGGCTAGCGCCGGAAGTGACTGGACCGCCGCAGGCAGGGATCTGAGCAACTCGCGCAACCAACCCGATGAAACCAGAATCAGCCCGGCTTCGGTCCCATCTCTGAGCGTCAAATGGGCCTTCACTTCCGCAGGCGATGTGACTGCCAACCCGGCGGTTGAAGGCGATCACCTGTACTTCCCCGATGCAGCGGGTTACCTGTACAAGGTCGACCGGCGCAGCGGCAAACTGATCTGGAAGTTCCCGGTGTCGGACTACACCGGCATTCCGGGTGACTATGCACGAGCGACCCCCGCGATCGCGGGCGACGCGCTGATTCTGGGCAACCAGACCGGCAAGAACCTGGAAATCTTCGGCGCGCCGCCGCCACAGGGTGCCTGGGTCTTCGCCGTCGACAAGAGGACCGGCAAGGCCTTGTGGAAAACCCAGATCGACAGCACCAAGCGCTCGATGGTGACGCACTCGGCCATCGTGGCCAACGGCACGGCCTATGTCGGCGTGGCATCCAATGAGGAACTGGTTGCCGGCATCGTCACCAAGGCACCGAATCAATATGCACCTCAGTTTGGCAGTTGGGTCTGGGAGTTCAGAGGCAGCGTGGTGGCGCTCGATGTGAAGACCGGTGCCATCAAGTGGAAAACCTATACCGCGCCCGAGGGATATTTCGGTGCCTCGGTTTGGGGCAGCACAGGCGCGGTGGACCTCAAACGCAAGCAACTTTACATGGCTACCGGCGACAATTTCTGGGAGCCCGAGGCCGTGCAGGCCTGCGTTGCCGCAGCCCAAGCCAAGCAGCAGGACCCGAGCAGTTGCCAAGCCAAGGATGCCTATTTCGATTCGATCATTGCGTTCGATCTCGATACCGGCAAGGTCAACTGGGCCAAGCGCGGCATGAGCTATGACACCTGGAATGTCGGCTGCGGGCTGTTCGTACCGGGCTTCACGATCCCACCCAACGACAACTGCCCGAACCCGAAAGGCCCTGACTGGGACTTTGCCCAAGGGCCGATGTTGATCGGTGATGATGATGATGCAATTGTCGGCGCAGGCCAGAAGAGCGGCATGTTCTGGGCCTTCAAGGCCAGAAACGGCGAGTTGGCCTGGCGTACCCAGGTCGCGCCGGGCGGCCTGACCGGTGGTCTGCAATGGGGTTCAGCTTATGACGGCAAGCGGATCTATGTCGCCTCATCGAATGCCGGGCCGGTTCTGGGCTCCGGGCAGGACGCCCAGCCCTGGAAGCTCAAGGACGGCAGCAGCACCACAGCGGGCGGCTGGGCCGCGCTCGACCCGAAGACCGGCAAGCTGATCTGGACGACCGCTGATCCCCTGGGGGGCCGGGCCGAGGGTGCGGTCAGTGTGGCCAATGGCGTGATGTTCGGCTGCAACCTCGAATACAACCCGAGCAACCCTGCCCTCGGTGCGGGGCATTACTACGCGCTGAATGCGGCGACCGGCAAGCCGATCTGGTCGAGCCCGACCACCGGAGCCTGTGCCGCAGGGCCGTCGATTTCCAAGGGCATGGTCTATTGGGGCAGCGGCACTTTCCGCGGCACGACGCCGAACAAGGTCTTTGGCTTCGGTTTGCCGGCGGCATATGGGGATGATTGAGTCAGCACCAGGGACCCGGCTCTGGAGAGCCGGGCCCAACAAGGAACAAGCCCCGGGGTTCAGATCACCCTGAAGCCATGGGTGCCGTCGCGCGCCAATTGCGCGACCAGACCATATTCCCAGTCCAGATAAGCTTGCATCGCTGCGCGCGGGTTGTCGGTGCCCTCATAGGGCCGACGGTAACGGCCGCCAGGCGCAGCAGCGCGCTGCTTCTGCGCTTCATCAAGCTGCGGCTCGGTGGCGATCCAGGTCTGCGAGCCCAGCTTCGCCATCAATGCCTCGGCGCCAATCGGGTCGTCGAGCACCCAGACCTCCCAACCCATCTGCGCCAGCCAGGAAGCAGTCATATTGGCGCGCACACCATCGTCATCGGTCAATACGATCCGGGCACCGCGCACCGGGGCGGTGACATCGGTTTCCTGCACCAGTTGCCCACCCGGCGCGCTGCGAAAACCGCTCAGGTGGCCGGCGGCATATTCCTCGGGCGTGCGTACGTCGAGCAGATAGCTGCTGCGCGAAGCTTCGACGACGAAGCGCGCCAGATCCCGGCTGTCAGCGCGCTGCACTGCGGCCAGGTCTGCAACCTTGCGCGCGGCCAATGCGGCCTCGGCGGCCTGTGCCGGGGTGACGGCACAGAAGCGGCGCTCGGCACCGCGTTCGAGCGCCTGGCCTTCGAGCGTCCAGCCGATCGTGCCGTTGCGCAAGGCCATGACCTTGTTTGGCAGGCCGGCATTGACCAGCGACTGGGTGCCGATGATGCTGCGCGTGCGGCCGGCGCAGTTGACGATGATGGTCGTCGCCGGGTCGGGGGCGAGCGCCCGACCACGCAGCGCCAGTTCGGCGCCGGGCACGCTGATGCTGCCCGGGATATTCATCGTGTGGTATTCCTCGAAGCGGCGCGCATCGAGCACCACGACATCGGCTTTCGCGTCGAGCAGCGCCTTGACTTGCTGGGCTGAAAGCGCGGGTGTATGCCGCTGCGCTTCGACCAGTTCACCGAAGGCCTTGCTCGGGACGTTGACGTCGATGAAGAGCTCGCCGCCGGCTTCGCGCCAACCGGCCAAGCCGCCTGCCAGCAGCGCCACGCGGGTGTAGCCCTGCGCCAGCAAGGCGTCTGCGGCCTGTTGCGCCAGACCCTCGCCGTCGTCATAGACAACGATGTCGGTGTCAAGCCGCGGAATGCGGCGCCAAGCCTCCAGCGGAATTTTGGCCAGCGGCAAGTTGGCGGCAAAAAGCGGATGGGCCTGGGCAAAAATATCTTCGTCACGGACATCGAACAGCGCGATTTCACGCTGGTTGAGCAGCGCGGCGCGGATCTCCTGAAAGGTCTTGCAAGCTGTTGCTTGGGTCATGGCGCTGCGGCTCTGAGTTGGGCATTGAGTTCGGCCGAGCGGTCCCAGAAATTGGGCAAGGTCTGGTTGCTGTAGCCGGAAACAAAAGGCTTGCGCGTGCCGTCCTCCAGATAGACCGAACGCTGAACGGCGCCGATATTGGCGCCATAAACATGGATGCTGATCGAGGTCTGGTCTTGGCGGGCATTGAAGACGCGGTGCACATCCCCGATGCGCGGCGAAACCGCCTCGACCTGGCCGGCCAGCAGTTCATGCGATGGCCCCTGCGGCCGCCATTGGCCGTCGACCTGCCCATAAGGCTGGCCGATTTCGGCACCACGCAGCACGCCGATCAAACCCCAGACAGTATGGTCATGGATCGGCGTCGACTGCCCCGGGCCCCAGACAAAACTGACGACCGAAAAGCGCTCAAGCGCATCGGCGTAAAGCAGGTATTGCTGATAGCGCTGCGGGTCGGCTTGGGCATAGGCTGCGG
Organism: Burkholderiales bacterium; assembly: GCA_947446685.1. Classification (GTDB taxonomy): domain Bacteria; phylum Pseudomonadota; class Gammaproteobacteria; order Burkholderiales; family Burkholderiaceae_C; genus Paucibacter_A. The sequence goes on along the minus strand of CANFIC010000300.1, from coordinate 838 downwards.
GCAGCCAATCGTCCTGCGCGATCAATCCGGCCAGCAAAGCGCTACCCTCGGTGAGGATTTCTTGTTCGCCAGGTTTGCGCTCGAGCATTGCTGCGAATGACTGGACAAAATCGCGCAAGCGCGCCAGGGTGCTGAGTGAGTTCATCGTCTTGCTTTCACTTGAAGAAAGGAATGGCCTTTGGGGCGGCTGCAGCCGCCGCTCCTGAGCATGGACATTACAGCAAGACCAGCTTCACCTCGGGCAGGCCGGCAATTTTCCCGCAGACTGTTCCCGGCGCTTCGGGCAGCCACAAGCCGGTGTAACTGCCTGTGGTGACGACGGTATCGCCGCCGATCGCCAAGCCTTGAGCGATGCCATGGTTGACCAGCCAGGTCAGCAAGCGACGCGGATCGCCGGCAGGGTTGGCCGGGCTGTCGCTGAAGATCTTGCCGCCTTCAAATTCAAAGCTGATTGCAGGCGCCAAAAAGGGAAAGTCAGACTCATAGGGGATCGCCTGACCGCAGATCAGGGCGCCATGGTTTTGCAGATCAGCCAGTTGCGCCAGCTTGTCGACTTCAGGCCATTGCGCATAACGGGTGGCGACAAGCTCGATCGTCGCCAGCATCTCGCCGATCGACGCCAGCACAATCGCCTCCGGATGTGGCCCGCTGAAAGGCGCGAAGACGCGGTTGAACTTGAAAGCGATTTCCAGTTCCAGCCCGAGCAGCCGCTGGTCGGCGCGCACAACGCAAGCTCCGCTGGCCAGCAGCCGATCGGCAGGCAGTGGCGCGCCCTGGATCGGACCATCGCCCGACTTGGCGCCGACTTTCCAGCCAGCAATGTCCTGCTTCAGCATGG
>CANFIC010000299.1 GCA_947446685.1 Burkholderiales bacterium | reverse complement strand
TTGGTGATCCTGCGCGACTGGCTGCCGATGGCACGTGAACGCGGCGAAGACAGTCGCGCCTTGCGCTGGGAAGCCGCTAGGCAGTCCCTGGGCAAGGCAGTCGATCTGCATGGCTGGGATGGCGCCTGGTACCGGCGCGCCTATTTCGACAATGGTCATCCACTCGGATCGCAATCCAACGATGAATGCCGGATCGACTTGATCGCCCAGGTCTGGAGTGTCTTCGCCTCGCCGCCGGGTGATGCCAGGGCCGCGCAAGCGATGCAAAGTGCCGATGCGCTGCTGGTCGACCGTAAAACCGGCCTGATACGCCTGCTCGACCCGCCGTTGCAGCATGCGGCTGACAACGCCGGCTATATCCAGGCTTACCCAGCCGGTGTGCGCGAGAACGGTGGTCAATACTCGCATGCCGGCGTCTGGGCCGTGATGGCGCAAGCACAACTCGGCAACGCCTCACTGGCCTGGGAATATTTCTGCATGCTCAGCCCCGCGCATCGCAGCGCAGAGGCAGGCCGAAGGCAGGTGTATGCGATCGAGCCCTATGTGATGCCTGGTGACATCTACTCGGCCCCGCCCTACCAGGGGCGCGGCGGCTGGAGTTGGTACACCGGCTCGGCGGCATGGCTGTACCGGGCTGCCATCGAGTCCTTGCTCGGACTGCAGATTCAGGCCCGAGAATTCTGCCTGCGCCCCTGCCTGCCGCCCGCATGGCCGCAGGCACAGTTGCACTTGCGTTTGCGCGGCAAGCAAATCACGCTGCTGCTGCGCCGAAGCGGGCTATCAACTGGTGCCCCGCTGCCGCCGGGGACGCTGGGCATTGCCATTGGGCAATGGGTTGAATTCGATCGCCTTCCAGAGCGCTCGACCCTGCTGCTCGAACTTTCAGCCGACCAATAGATCAGCGCAAGAGCTCCATCGCGGTCAAGCGCTGCTCAATCTGGGGCAGGTCAAGATCAGTCCAATCGCTCGCCAATTTGGCCGTTAGCGCCTTGCTGCAAGCCGGACTCAACTGCGTGTTCAACTCACCCAGAAACGGATTCGACGCCACCAGCACCCAGGCGCTGAATCGATGCGCCTGCAAGGCCTTGTCGATATGGTCACCCAGTTCGCGCGCGAACAGCACATGCTCCTTGCGCCTTGCTTCACTGCGATGGTCGAGCGAAGCGCCGCCAACATCGCTATCGCCCTGTGTGCGTTGGGTATGACCGGCCCGGTCACTGCTGAGTTCGCTGCCCTTCATGCGGCTTTGCGGATGAACGAAGTCAGCCACCTCGCGCAAGTGACCACCCTGTCCTTTCACCCATTCGAAAATTCTTGCGCGCGATGCATTGGCGATCAACAACCAGATCATTTCAGTCGAAGCCATAAGGTCTCCTTGCAGTTCAAGAAATCCGGGGCGGCAAGCGATGGGTTGCCGCCCAACGATGCCAACAACATGGTCGGCCGCATCAGCAAGCTGCGCTTGCGAATCATCAAATGCGGCTGAAATCGGCCATGTCGGAAAGGCTACTGACTGCCGTCAACTGCCGCGCCAAGGATCAAAGCTAGCCTCGAACCTGAACGCACCCTGCCGAGAAATCCACCCATGTCCGTTGCAGAAATCCCCGCTGACCGTGAAACCTACCATCTGTTGTCAATGGCAGGCGGTGGCTTTCTCGGCCTCTATACGGTCAAAGTGCTGGAAATGCTGGAGGCCAGAGCTGGCATTCCGTTGGCAAGACATTTCGATCTGCTGGCTGGATCATCAATTGGCGGGCTGCTCGCGCTCGCGCTGGCTTTCGAGTTGCCTATGGCGCGCATTTCGCAACTCTTCTGCCAGCGCGGACCCGAGGTTTTTTCAAAGCGCGCCCTGCCCGCTAATGCAGTCACCAAGTTGCTGGACCTGAGCCGCTCGGTGCTCGGGCCGAAGTACACCGGCCAAGCGCTGCGCGAGGCATTGCAAGCAGAATTCGGCGACCTGCGCCTGGGCGATGCGATCCACCCCGTGGTGGTGACGGCGGTCGATGTCGGCAACTGCAGCACGAAGATTTTCAAGACGCCGCATGGCAATGCATCGCTGGGCGACAGCAATCTACGCGCCGTCGACGTTGCCATGGCGGCCTGCGCAGCGCCAGCGTATTTTCCAGCCGTGCGGGTCGCCCGTACGCTCTATGCCGACGGCGGCCTGTTCGCGGTAGCGCCGGATCAGGTAGCAATGCATGAGCTCGAGCATTACGTCGGCATTGACCCTGCCCGCATGGCCATGCTGGCCATCGGCACGGCGGCCAGGCGCTACCGCCCCGAAGCAGACATCGCCGAAGATGCGGGGGCAGTTGGCTGGTTGTCTGACGGACGCCTGATCATGACCTTGATTTCAGCGCAACAGCAGCATGTCAAGGCGATGATGCAAGACCGGTTGGGCGAGCGCTATCTGCATCTCGACGCTGACTGGCCGGTCGATGGCGGCCTGGGGCTTGATGTCGCCACCCCCGAGACCATCCGACGCTTGACCAACCTGGCTAAACAATCCTTGAGTACGGTCCCCGACAGCCAGTTGGTCAGGTTTTTCTCGCACCTCGGTGCCGGCCCGGATTGACCCGGCTTGGGCATTCAATCCGAAGCAGCCTTGGCCTTGTATTTTTTTACCGCTGATTGCAAGCGCTCAAGCACCGCTGTGCGTAAAGCCGCTGGATGCACCACCTGGACATCATCGCCATGGCGCAGGATGTCCATGATGATTTCGGTATCGCTCGCATAGGGCAATTTCAGCTCGAAGCGGCCATCATCGCGCCAGCGTCCGACCTGATCGGCATGCCATTGTTCGCGGCTGACCCATTGCGCGGCCTGGGCCTCGAACAAGAGCGTTGCAGATTGCTGCTTTGCCCCGGCATAGATGCCATAGCCACCGTCCATCTCGGCTTCAAGCTGTTTCAATGACAACTGCTTGGCCCGGCCATCAAGCGTATTCGCTGCTTCTATCGCATCCAGCGCAAAACGCAGCAGCTTCTCGCGCGTGTGACACCAGGCGTCCAGATACCAGGTATTGCGGTAATGCACGAGGCGCTGCGGTGACAACTCGCGTTCGCTGACCTTGCCGCGGCCGCGCGTCAGGTACCGGATGTGCAGCTTGCTGCGCTTGAGCAGGGCCTCGGCGACCAACTCGAAAAACTGCGTCGGTACCGGTCGTTTGGCCGGGCTGATGATCTTTACCCGCTTCAGCAATTCCTTGGCATCGACCTCGCTATTGCCCAGCATCTGGTGGATGCGCTCAAGCAAGGGTTGAAGGTGCCGGCTGATCACGCCTTCGGCATCGAGTTCACTGAGCAGCTGATGGGCCATCAGCAGCGAATAGAGCTCGGGCTCGCTGAACCACAGTCCCGGCAATTCATGTTTCTCGCCGCGATAGTCGGCACCAAAGCTGTAGCCATTGAGGAAACGGTCGTATTCGATCGGCGCGCCAAGTTGGTCGCGCAGATAGTCAAGGTCGCGCTTCAAAGTTGCCGGTGACACCTCCAGCTCGTCCAGCAGCGCCTGGAAGCTGACATGGCCGCGGTTGCGGATGAGCATTTCGATCTTGTAAACACGCGCAGTTTTGGCCATCTTCAGTCGCCGCATGGCGCTCACAGTTTGAGCTGTACTGAATGTAGCGCAGCCGGCACTTTTGCATGGCGCCTGCCGGGCATTAACATCGCTGCCCATGTGCAACCTTTACCATTTATCGCCCAAGGCCGAGATCAGCAACTACTTCAAGGCCCAGGTCCATGACGAGTTGCCGCAAGGGGTCGTCGGGCCCTTCGGCCAAGGGGTTTTCATCCGCCAGCAAGCGGGGCAGCGCCAGGCATTGCCCGGGCAATGGGGCATGATCGCGCCGCGCGCCAGCCAGGCCAGACCGGCCTCGCGCGCCATCCTCACCAACAACGCAAGGATCGAATCGGTGGCCGAACGGCCGACCTACCGCGACGCTTGGCGCAGCGGCCGGCGCTGCATCATTCCGGCGCAGTCTTATCAGGAACCGAATTGGGAAACCGGGCGGAATGTCTGGTGGCAGATGCGCCGCATCGACGGCCTGCCCTGGGCCCTGGCTGGCATCTGGTCCGAATGGACCAAACCCGAAACCGGCGAGATCCTGCCCAACTATTCCATGCTGACGATGAACTGCGATGGCCACCCGCTGCTGAGCCGCCTGCACAAACCGGATCCAGCGCTGCCACCTGACCAGCAGGACAAACGCGCAGTAATCCGGCTGCGGATCGAGGATTGGGATTGCTGGTTGGACGGGACGATCGAGCAAGCGCTGAACCTGGTGCGCCTGCCCGAAGCAGAGGAATTCGATCCCGCGCCGGCTGAGCAGACTGACCTGTTGCTGACCAACCGGCCGCCGGCTCAGGCAAGCCTGGACTGGCTCGGCTAGCGCCGCCCAAACTGCCACCGCCGCCTACAATCCGCGGCAAGCACAAACCAAACACGCGGTCCGCTGCGCCAGCCCGGCGTACCGGTAGCTGCCGGAGCCTATCTATGCAAACTCGCCAAGCCACCATCGCCCAGCGCATCGAAAAACTGCGCACCGCCATGATCGACCAGGGCTTGCACGCCTGCCTGGTGCCATCGAGCGATCCGCATCTGTCCGAATACCTGCCCGAGCGCTGGCAAGGCAGGCAATGGCTATCGGGCTTCAGCGGTTCGATGGGCACCCTGGTCGTCACCCGCAAGCAAGCCGCGATCTTTGCCGACAGCCGCTATTGGTCACAGGCCGAAAAAGAGCTGGCCGGCACCGGCATTGCATTGGTGAAAATCCCGACCGGCGCCGCTACCCATTTCATCGAATGGATCGCCGGGCAATTGCAGTCGGGTGAATCGCTGGCGGTGGACGGCCAAGTGCTGAGTCTGGCCTTGGCACAGATGCTCGGTGCTGCCATGCAGCGCGCCGGCATCAATTTGCGCAGCGATGTCGATCTGGT
>CANFIC010000298.1 GCA_947446685.1 Burkholderiales bacterium | reverse complement strand
CGGGCGGCATCTCGCTGGCCGATTGCGTTGCCACTGCCAAACTGGCCGCAGCAGCAGGCGCTGCGGCCATCAGTATCTCGGCTTATGCCACCATCACCACGGGCAGCGCGTTTACCGAAGCACCGCTGGTGCAGCAGCCCAACGGCTTTGTCAACTATGCCCGGGCGGTGCAGGCAGCAGTCAATGTGCCGGTGATCTGCGCAGGTCGGATCGAACCCGAAGATGCCAGCCTGGCCATTGAGCGCGGCGAATTCCAGTTCGTCGCGATGGCGCGCAAATTGCTGGCTGACCCTGATTTGCCGATCAAGCTGATCGAAAACCGAGCCCAGGAGATCAGGCCCTGCATCTACTGCTATACCTGCGTGAGCCAGATTTTCATCAATCAGCGGGTCAAATGTGCAGTGGCCGCCGAGACCGGTTTTGAATCTGTCGCGGCGATCCAACCTGCTGACCGCCCCGGCCATGTGCTCGTGGTCGGCGGTGGACCCGGCGGGATGGAGGCCGCACGAGTCGCCGCCCAGCGCGGCCACCGGGTGACTTTGTTTGAGCGCAGCCAGCGCCTGGGTGGCACCTTGTTCTTCGCCGCCCTGGCCTACCCCGAAAATGGTCGCCTGCTCGACTATCTGGTCGAGCAAATGAAGCATCCCGGCATCACCGTGCAATTAGGACAGGAAGCGACCGCGGAGAAGCTGGCCGCCATGAAGCCCGACGCCATCATCGTCGCGGCAGGCGCGCTGCGCGACGCGCCGGCTATCCCGGGTGCGGAACAGGCCCATGTCTGGAGCGGCGACGAGTTGCGGCGCTTGATGACCAACGATGGTGCTGATGAGATCGTCAAGCACAAGCTCAATTTCGCCGAACGTGCTTTGTTCAAGGCCGGCGGCATGCTGCGCGTCACCGACAGCCAGGCTGCGCTGCAGAACCTCTCGAAGCTCTGGATGCCTTTGGGCAAGCGGGTCGTGATCATCGGCGGCGGCTTGGTCGGGCTGGAACTGGCCGAGTTCCTGCTAGCCCGCGGACGCAAGGTCACGGTGCTGGAATCAAGCACCAAGCCGGGCGCCGAGCTCTCGATCGTGCGCCGTTGGCGAGTGCTGGAAGCGGTTGAAACCCATGGCCATTTGCAGCGCCAGGCCAGCGTGGTCGAAATCACCCGCGACGCCGTGCATTGGCGTGATCACGAAGGTGCAACACACCAGACCGCGGCCGATTCGGTCGTGCTGGCTACCGGGGCGAACACCAACCATGCCCTGGCCGATGCGCTGCAAGCAGCTGGTCTGCCGGTGCAGCGGGTGGGCGACTGCGCAACGATCGGCTTCATCGAAGGCGCCATGCGCGAAGGCCACGAAGCCGGACGCAGAGCCTGACCTCGATCAGCGCCTTGCCAGCAACAAGGCGGCGGCCACTTCAGCAAAACCATCACCGCGCTCAGCCCGCGTCACATAGGCCGGCAGCGTCAGCAACAGCGGCAGGAAGCGCGCGATATTGGCCACGCCGATGCTGAGCGGCAAGCTGGCGAACATCTGCTGGTCATTGGTCGAATCGCCCACATAGAGCCATTCTTCGGCCAGAAATTTCCGGGCGAACAAGGTCTGCACCGCCCAATGCGCAGCGGTCAATTTGTTGTGCTCGCCGATCCAGCCGTTGATATGGATCGAGCTGACCGTGGCGTGCAAGCCATGACTGCGCATCAGCGCGCAAACCGCTTCGATCTGCCAAGCATCGAGATGCGCATGTTCGCTGTGATCGATGGCAATGTCGGTCAAACGCCCGGCACTGTCCGTCGCCAGTCGGCTGCCGGGCACTTGCGCCAGCACAGCCTGCGCGCAGGCCTGGAGACGCAAAAAATTGTCCGCCCGCTCGCTCGCTGCTTGGGTGAAATCGCGACGCAACTGCTGGCCATCGCGGCGCAGCATCACCGCGCCGTTTTCGGCCACGATCGCATGTACCGGCCAGGCCAGCGCGAACGCTTCGCTCCAACCCGCCGGTCTGCCGGTGATTGCAATCACAGGCACAGCCGCCGCCTCGAGCAAATGCAGGGCATGCAGCGCCGCGGGCGTTATCGCCCCATCCTGGGTCAAGGTGTCGTCGATGTCGGTCAACACGCCGCGGATTGCGCGCAAGGCCTGGGGTGGGCAAAGTCGGAATTCCTGCATGGGCCGGATTGTCGACGCAGATCGCTGCCATAACCTCGCCCGTCTTGTTACCATGAATGATTAAAGAATCCTGAACTGTCACAGTTGACAAATATGATCGGGCTTGTTTTCTACAACCCGGCCGATTTTTTTGAGGATCAATCGAACCATGAAACTACAACATCTGATCATCGCTTCTGCAGCCCTTGGCCTTGGTGGCCAGGCCCAGGCCCAGACTGAAATCCAATGGTGGCATTCGATGGGGGGCGGACTCGGTGACTGGGTCAACGACCTGGCGCGTGAATTCAATGCCAGCCAGAAAGACTACAAGGTCACGCCCTCGTACAAGGGCAGCTATGACGAATCGATGACGGCTGCGGTGGCCGCTTTCCGAGCCGGCAACGCGCCACATATCCTGCAGGTTTTCGAAGTCGGCACCGCTACCATGATGGCCAGCAAGGGTGCGATCCAGCCGGTCGGCGAAGTGATGAAGCTGGCAGGCGTCAAATTCGACGCCGGCGCCTATGTACCGGCAGTCGCCGGCTACTACACCGCGCCGAGCGGGCAGATGCTGAGCATGCCTTTCAACAGCTCGACGACGGTATTCCATTACAACAAGGACGCTTTCAAGGCCGCCGGCATGGATCCGAACAAGCCGCCCACCACCTGGCCTGAGGTCGTGCTGGCGGCAGCCAAGCTCAAGGCCAGCGGCAGCAAATGTCCGTTCACCACCAGCTGGATCAGCTGGACCCAGCTGGAAAGCTTTTCGGCCTGGCACAACGTCGAGTTCGCGACGAAGAACAACGGCTTTGGCGGCCTCGACACAAGGCTGAAATTCAACACACCGCTGCATCTGCGTCATATCGAGAACCTGGCGAATATGTCCAAGCAGGGATTGCTGGTCTACAAGGGCCGGGCCAATACCGCCGATGCAACCTTTGTCTCGGGTGAGTGCGCGATGATGACCGGCTCCTCCGGCCTTTACGCCAATGTGAAGAAGAATGCCAAGTTCGCCGCCGGCATCACCGCCCTGCCCTATTACCCCGATGTGCCCGGCGCACCGCAGAACACCGTCATCGGCGGGGCCAGCCTGTGGGTGATGTCGGGCAAGAAAACGCCCGAATACAAGGGCGTGGCCCTGTTTTTCAATTACCTCGCACAGGCCGAAGTGGCGTCCGAGAGCCACAAGCGCACCGGCTATCTGCCGGTCACCAAAGCGGCATTCGAGTTGACCGAGAAATCAGGCTTCTACAAGCTCAACCCAGGCACAGATGTGGCCGTGACGCAGATGATCCGCAAGACCACCGACAAGTCGCGCGGCATCCGCCTGGGCAACTTCGTCCAGGTCCGCACCATCATCGACGAAGAGATGGAGCAGATCCTGGGTGGCAAAAAGACCGCCAAGGAAGGTCTTGACGCGGCGGTCTTGCGCGGCAACGAACAGCTCGAACGGTTCCAGAAAGCCAACAAGAGCTAAGCCCCGATCAGTTGATGCCGCCGGCCTTCATGCTTGCCTGCCGATGAGCCTGGAAAAGCGCGTTCTCTTCAAGTCAAGCTGGCTGCCCTGGCTGTTGCTGACACCGCAATTGCTGGTGATTGCGGTGTTTTTCTTCTGGCCGGCGGGTCAGGCTTTGCTGCAATCTCTGCAGCGGCAGGACGCCTTCGGTCTGTCGACCGAATGGATCGGCCTGGAGAACTTCCAGCAACTGTTCAACGATGCCGGCTACCTCGGCTCGTTCAAGACCACGGCCTTGTTTTCGGCCCTGGTGGCCAGCATCGGCATCAGCCTGGCGCTGCTGCTGGCAGTGATGGCCGATCGCGTCGTCAAGGCTGCAGGCGTCTACAAGACCCTGCTGATCTGGCCCTATGCAGTGGCGCCAGCGATTGCGGGCGTGCTGTGGCTGTTCATGTTTGCACCGTCGATCGGCGTGCTGTCCTACGGCCTGAACAAGTTCGGCTGGCAATGGAACCATCTGCTCGACTCAGACCACGCGATGATCCTGGTGGTGGCCGCAGCGGTGTGGAAACAGATCTCGTACAACTTCCTGTTCTTCCTCGCCGGCTTGCAGTCGATCCCGAAATCGCTGATCGAAGCGGCGGCGATTGATGGTGCCGGGCCTTGGCAGCGCTTCTGGACCATCGTCTTCCCGCTGCTCTCGCCAACCACCTTCTTCCTGCTGGTGATCAACATCGTCTATGCCTTTTTTGACACCTTCGGCATCATCGACGCGGCGACCCATGGCGGTCCGGGCAAGGACACCAGCATCCTGGTCTACAAGGTCTATTACGACGGCTTCAAGGCCATGGATCTCGGCGGATCGGCTGCGCAGTCGGTGGTGCTGATGGCGATCGTGATCAGCTTGACTGTGCTGCAGTTCCGCTATGTCGAGAAGAAAGTCCAGTACTGAGATGGCAGAGCGATGATCGAAAAACGCCCCACGCTTACGCTGCTCTCGCATCTGGTGTTGATCCTCGGCGTGCTGATCGTCGCCTTTCCGATCTACATCGCCTTTGTGGCCTCGACCCATACGGCGCAAGCAATCGTGCAAGCGCCGATGCCGCTGCTGCCTGGTGCTCATCTGCTGGAGAACTACCAGGCGGCTCTGTCAGGCCACAACAGTGGCTCGGGCTCAACCGCACCGGTCGGCCGGATGATGCTGGTCAGCCTGATCAGCGCGCTGACGATTGCGATCGCCAAGATCGCCATTTCGCTGCTGTCGGCCTTCGCCATCGTCTATTTCCGCTTTCCGCTGAAGAACTTCGTCTTCTGGTCGATCTTCGTCACCTTGATGCTGCCGGTCGAGGTGCG
>CANFIC010000297.1 GCA_947446685.1 Burkholderiales bacterium | reverse complement strand
CTCGCCGCCGTACTTGGCAGCCAATACAGTCGCAATCGCCGCCGTCAGCGTCGTCTTGCCATGGTCAACGTGACCAATCGTGCCCACATTGACATGCGGCTTCGTACGTTCAAATTTGCTTTTTGCCATTTCTGCGCTCCTGAGAGAATCTGATCGAACCAGAGAGATACCGAGAGAAAAGAGATGGTGCCCATGACGCGGATCGAACGCGTGACCTCTCCCTTACCAAGGGAGTGCTCTACCACTGAGCCACATGGGCATCGGCACTGGTTTGGCGGCAGAACCGGCAAACCGATGACGACGACTGAACAACGCCGGCTTGGAGCGGGAGACGGGAATCGAACCCGTGCTATCAGCTTGGAAGGCTGAAGTTCTACCATTGAACTACTCCCGCCCGGGAGCCATGCACTCTGATCTCGCTTGCTGCCGCTTGAATTCGAGATGCAAGACCAGCCTGCATCTCGAGTCAAGTTGACGTTTTACCTTGGTGGAGGAGGCTGGATTCGAACCAGCGTACGCGTTAGCGGGCAGATTTACAGTCTGCTGCCTTTAACCACTCGGCCACCCCTCCAAGGCAAGCCCGCAACTATAGCACGCAGGCAAGTTCCCGCAAAACGTTTTTCAAATCAGCCCCCCAGGCGAACCGGCGGCCTTGCTTTGGCTTCGATCCGCCCGGCCAGCCAATCCTTGAGCGCGACCAAGGCCCCGTCCGCATAGCCCCAACTGATCACGGCGGGTGCATCGATGTCGAGCACCTGAAAAGGGTTCCAGATCGCCAGATGCAGGTCAGGACGCGCTGCCGCTGCAGCTTTGCCATAACGGGCACGCTGGTTGGAAACCAGCACATTGAGGCGCTTGTCCTGGGGCAGATCGCTTGCCGCCAGAAGCCTCAGGTCAGCAATGAAAACATATTCGACATCGGCAAAGCCGGCAAACAGTTGGGCTACCGCGGCCGCCGGCAGCCCGGCTTCGGCAACGCCGGTACTGACCACTTGCCCCTGCGTGATGACGCGCAAGGGCTGCAAGGTCGCAGGCGGCTCGGCGCCGCCGATCGCGCTCAGGCTGGCCGCCCAGGCTTTGTGCATCAAGGCGTCGTCTAGCGCCCGCTGTGCTGGCGAATAGTCCCGTGATTCCGCTGGATAGGTCAATGCAAGCGCGTTGAGACGTTGTTGCGCGGCCCGCAGATCCGGCAGTTTGAGCCGCCCCTCCTGAATTGCCAGCATGATCGCGGCCAAAGTGTCGGTCTGCTCGGCTTGGCTGCCCTGCGCCAAGGGCATATCGGCACCGGCCTGCAGCGCCAGCAAGGCTGCCCCTGCATGGCCATAGCGGTCATGTACAGCCTTCATCATCAAGGCGTCAGTGATCACCACGCCTTGAAATCCGATGCTTTCGCGCAACAGGCCGGTCAGCAAGCGGCGCGACAAAGTGGCGGGATGCTCGGGGTCCAATTGCGGGTAGACGATATGTGCGGTCATCATTGCTGGCGCCGCCAGGTCACCATTGCTGCCATGGGCCAGCGCGCGGAAAGGCTTCAATTCCAGCGCTTCAAGTTCGGCCAGCGACTTATCCACACAGGGCAGCGAGAAATGCGAATCGACATGAGTATCGCCATGGCCCGGGAAATGCTTCACACAGCAAGCCACGCCTTCGCGCAGCGAGCCACGCATCCAGGCGCGCGCCATTCTTTCCACCAAGGCCGGGTCAGCGCCAAAACTGCGGTCGGCGATGACCGGATTGGCCGGATTGTTGTTGACATCAAGCACCGGCGCGAAGTTCCAATTGATGCCCAGATACCGTAATCCGCGCGCCACCGCCGCGCCGACTTCTTCGGCCAGATGCGCATCGCCGACCGCGCCCAGCGCCATCGCAGCGGGTGCCTGGGGCAAGCTGGTAGCGCGGATGACCGAGCCACCTTCCTGGTCGATGCCGATCAAGGCAGATTCGCCCATCAAGGCGCGCAGGTCAGCGGTCAGCTGGCGAATCTCGGTTTCGCTGCCGAGGTTCTTGCGGAACAGGCAGACCGCGCGGATCTGGTGACGCCGCAGGAATTCCGCCGTTGCCTCGTCCAGCGTCTTGCCCGGAATATCGACCATCAACAACTGGCCGGGATGAAATTCAGTCATTTCCTGCCTGCCGTCAATTGGTTTTAGTGACTTTGGCCAGATGCCGTGGCTGGTCCGGATTCAAGCCACGCGCCCGGGCCAGCGCTTCGACCATCGGGTAAAAGCTCTGCACGATGGAGATTGGATCGAGGTCTTCATTGCCGGTGCAACTCAAAGGCAACTCGGCACCGGGCGTGCCCAGCGGCGCGGCCAGCAGCACCCGAGCACCGCGACCGCGCATTTCATCAGCCAAGGCCAGCAGACCCGCCTGCGCCGGTCCGCGCGGCGCGAACAGCAACATCGGATAGCCTTCTTCGACCAGCGCCATCGGGCCATGTTTGACTTCGGCGCCCGAAAATGCCTCGGCCTGGATGCCACAGGTTTCCTTGAACTTCAAAGCTGCCTCCATCGCGATCGGCAGTCCGAGGCCGCGGCCGATCACGAAAAGGCGGTCAACGTTCTTCAGTACCTCGACCGCAATATCCCAGCGCTGAGCAGCCGCCTGTTCAAGCGCAGTCGGCAGTTGCTGCAGTGCAGCCTGCAAATCGTCGTCGCCTGACCAGGCCGCCACTACCCGCGCACCAGCCACCAACTGGGCGATATAACTCTTGGTTGCAGCGACGCTGAGCTCGGGGCCGGCATGCAGCGGAAAAACATAGCCGGCGGCATCGGCCAGCGGCGAGCTGTCGGCATTGACGAAGGCGACCGTGCGGGCGCCACCGGCACGGAAGAACTTTGTCGGCGCCACCAGGTCGGGGCTCTGGCCCGACTGCGAAAACGCCAGCGACACCAGGCCCTCGCAGTCGATCCGGCTCTGATACAGCGTCACCAACGACATTGGCAGCGAAGTCACCAACCGACCCAGCCGAGCCATCACCAGATAAGCCAGGTACTGGGCCGCATGGTCGGAGCTGCCGCGCGCGACGGTGAGCAAGCCGGCCGGTGGATGCTGGCGCAGATCGGTACCGAGTGCCGCGTAGGCGGCGCCATCAGCCGCCAGTTGTCTGGCAACGGCAGCCGGTGCGGCCAGGCACTCTTCCAGCATTCTTGAGCTAGGCAAGGTCAATCTCTTCTCCCTCGACGAACACGCGCTGCAACTGCAGTTGACGGTCCAGTACCACCAGATCTGCCCAAGCACCTGCGACCAGACGGCCGCGTTCGCTCAAACCCATGTAATCAGCTGCATAAGTCGAGACGCGCAGCGACGCATCGGCGATTTCCAGCCCCAGTCCCACCAGATTGCGCAAGGCCTGATCCATCGTCAAACTGCTGCCGGCCAGCGTGCCGTCAGGCAAACGCACGCCACCCATGCATTTGGTCACCTGATGCCGCCCGAGCTTGTACTGGCCGTCAGGCATGCCGGCTGCTGAGGTTGAATCGGTGACGCAATACAGGCAGGGAATCGCCCGCAGCGCCACCCTGATAGCGCCTTCATGCACATGCAGCAGGTCAGGAATCAATTCGGCATAACGCGCATGAGCCAGCGCGGCGCCGACCATGCCGGGCTCGCGGTGATGCAGCGGCGTCATCGCGTTGAACAAATGGGTGAAGCTGCCGGCGCCGCTGGCCAACGCAGCAACGCCGTCTTCATAGCTGCCCTGGGTATGGCCGATCTGCACCTGGAAGCCGGCACTACGCAATTCACTGATCAGAGCCAGATTGCCGGGCAACTCCGGCGCCAAGGTGATCAGCTTGATCGGCGCCAATGCATGCAAGGCGAGGATTTCTTCCAGGCTGGCGGTTCGGGCGAAATCGGGTTGAGCCCCGAGTTTGGCGCGGTTGATGTAGGGGCCCTCCAGATGAACGCCGAGCAGGCGCGCAGTTTGCGGCTTGCGTTCAAGACAGGCAGGCGCCAAGGCAGCCAGCGCCTGCTGGATTTCTGCCAGCGGCGCGGTCATGGTCGTGGCCAGCATGGCGGTCGTGCCATGGCGCGCATGCAAGCCGGCGATCTGCTGAACTGAATCGCCGCCTTCCATCATGTCAAAGCCACCGCCACCATGTACATGCAGATCGACAAAACCGGGCAGCAACAATGGCAGCGCCGATTCTCCATGGCGCAACTCGCTCTCGCTGACCGGGACGCCGACGATGTCGGTAATGCGGCCGCCACGATGCTCGAGGTGGCCACGCATGAAGCCCTGCGGCGTCAGGACAAAGCCTTCAATTTGAGATTTCAAACTCAGCCCTCGCGTCGCATCTCGGCGACAAAGTCGTAATAGTCACTGCGGCAATAGGAATGGGTCAGCTCGATCGCCTGCCCCGACGCCAGATAGCCGACCCGCGTGATGAACAAGACTGCCTGACCGAGCGGCACCTCGAGCAAGGCGGCAAGCTTGGCATCGGCATTGAGTGCGCGGATATGCTGCAGCGCGCGCTGCGGCGCCAGACCGGTCAAGGCCAGATAGCCGTACAGCGAGGCCTCGACCGCTTGAGGAGCCGGCAAGGTCGAAGCGGGCAGAACCGACACCTCGTAAGCCATCACCACCGCATCGGCCAAGCGCAGCCGCTCGAGCCGGGCGACCTGAGCGCCCTTGGCCAGCCCGAGTGACAACTGTTCGTCTTGTGTGGCCTGCGTCAGCTCGCGCGTCAACCAGCGCGAACCAGGCTTGAAACCGCGCTGCTGCAATTCCTCGGAAAAACTCGTCAATCTCGACAAGGGTTGCTCGAGTTTCGGTGCGATGTAATTGCCCGAGCCGCGACGGCGCACGATCAGCCCTTGCTCGACCAACCGGTCGATCGCCTTGCGGGCAGTGACGCGCGACAGATCGAGCGTCTCCGCCAGCAGTCGCTCGGAGGGCAAGGCCTCGTCGGTCTGGTACTGCCCGGTGCGGATCGCCTGGGCAAGCTGCTGCGCGAGCTGCAGATATAGCGGCGAGG
>CANFIC010000296.1 GCA_947446685.1 Burkholderiales bacterium | reverse complement strand
GTGCGGATCGGGATGGGATGCAAGGCGCATTTTGCGGCCAATAGCGCGTGCTATTGGCAAGAAATGCAACGCCGCAGACCGCCCGAGGCCGCGCTAGCACAAGCCGTGAGGGGTTATGCAGAGCATCCCCAGCTTTTGAATTCAAATTTTGGCCGGATTGTAGTATTTTCAGATACTCTTGCGGACAATATAAAAACAGTCTTATTCCAAGCGGATCGAATATTTTTTTGAAAATTAAAACTACCCACTCTGGTTGACTGGAGACAGCGCTGAATGGTCATCGATGCCCGCCAGACCCTTGTTCCGCTTGCCGGCGTTGCATCGGTTTATTACTACAGTCTGCTGGCCGCCGAGCAACAGGGCCTGGCTGGCATTGGCCGCCTGCCGAGATGCCTTAAGAACGTACTGGAAAACCTCATTCGCCAGCATGCCGAGGGCCGTTCTGACGGCAGCGACATTGCGCGACTGGCGGATTGGCTCCGGTCGCGCGGCCTAGAAAGCGGTGAAATCGCCTTCCGCCCAACAAGGATGATCATGCCGGAATCGTCCGGCCTGCCGCTGTTCGGCGATCTGGCGGCAATGCGCGACGCGATGGCCGCAGAAGGAGGCAATCCGGCCGAGATCAACCCGCAGTTGCCGGTCGATGTGATCGTCGACCACTCGGGCGATGTCGAGGTCCACGGCCGACCCGATGCAGTCGAGGTAAATCTCAAGCGAGAAGTCGAACGCAATGGCGAGCGTTACCGCTTCTTGCGCTGGGCTTCACAAGCGTTCGAACGGCTGCGCGTCTTTCCGCCAGGTGCTGGTATCTGCCACCAGATCAACCTCGAATATCTGGCACGCATCGTCTGGACTGAGGTGCATGACGGCCGCACGATCGCTTTCCCAGACTCGCTGATCGGCATGGACAGCCATACCTCGATGATCAACAGCCTGGGCATCATCGGTTGGGGCGTGGGTGGCCTGGAGGGCGGATCGGTCGCTCTGGGCGAACCGGTCAGCCTCCTCATTCCGCCTGTGATCGGCATCCGCCTTGCCGGGCGGCTTCCAGCAGGCGCCAACGCTACCGATCTGGTGCTCACCATTACCGAGCGACTGCGGCGCGAAAAACTGGTCGGGAAATTCATTGAGTACTTCGGCGAAGGCCTGTCCGCACTCGCCCTGCCAGATCGCGCGACGGTGGCCAATATGACGCCCGAGATAGGGCCAACCATGAGCTTCTTCCCGGTGGACAAGCAGACGCTGACATTCCTGCGCCTGACTGGGCGCAGCGCGGAGCAGATCGCGCTGGTCGAGGCCTATGCCCGCGCTCAGGGTCTCTGGTGGGAACCCGGCGCAGCAGAGGCCGACTACACGGAAGTCATCGATATAGACCTCAGCGCGGTGGAGCCCAGCATGGCCGGTCCGAGCCGACCGCAAGACCGCGTGACGCTGGCCAAGGTGCAAGGCGCGTTCACTGATGCTTTTCCACCCAGGCTGACTTCTGAATCAGCTGCAGGGACCCAAGTCCCCAGGCCAGGCGACGGCGATATTGTTCTGGCTGCGATCACCAGTTGCACCAACACTTCCAACCCCTGGGTCATGTTGGGGGCAGGCCTTTTGGCTCGCAACGCAGTTCGGCGCGGGCTGCGCACGCAGCCTTGGGTCAAGACTTCGCTCGCACCTGGCTCACGCGTGGTGGCCGGCTACCTGCGCGATGCCGGCCTTCAGGAGCCACTCGATGCGCTGGGCTTCAACGTCGTGGGCTTCGGCTGCATGACCTGCATGGGCAACTCAGGGCCGCTCGTGCCGGGCGTGGCCGAATCCATTGAAAAGCATGGCAGCACCACGGTCGCCGTCATTTCTGGCAACCGCAATTTCGAAGGGCGTGTGCATGTGGCGGTGCGAGCGAATTTTCTGGCTTCACCGCCGCTGGTGGTGGCGTACGCGCTGGCTGGCAGCATTCTCATCAATATGGAGAAGGAGCCTCTAGGCACCGGTTCTGACGGCCGCCCCGTGTTCCTGGCTGACATCTGGCCAAGCGATACAGAAATCCAGGACTTGATGCAGCACCTGCTCGCACCTGCGCGCTACACAGCCAATTACGACAATATCCTCGAAGGTAGCGCAGCGTGGCGCGCGATCAGCGGCAGCAAGGGCACGCTAATGAACTGGGACGAGGCCAGCAAATTCATCCGCCGCCCGCCCTTCTTCGAAGGCTTCCAGCGCTTGGCCGAACCCAGCAAAGATATTCGGGGCGCGCGCGTGCTGGCCTTGCTGGGCGATATGGTCACGACCGATCACATTTCGCCCATCGGCGTCATCTCGCCGGGCACGCCGGCCGATCAATACCTTCAGGCTGAAGGTGTACCGCGTGCCGACTATGTGAACTATGCGGCGCGCCGCCTGAACCACGACGTGATGATCCGCGGCACTTTTGCCAACATTCGCTTGCGCAATGAAATGACGCCAGAAGTCGAGGGCAGCTCGACCGTGCATCACCCCAGTGGCGAGCACTTGTCCATTCCGGATGCGGCCGGACGCTACCGCGCGAATGGCGTACCGCTCGTGATCGTGGCTGGTCGCGAGTATGGTGCGGGCTCGTCGCGCGACTGGGCGGCCAAGGGCACTCGACTACTGGGAGTTGGCGCCGTCATCGCCGGGTCATTCGAACGCATCCACCGCTCCAACCTGGTGGGCATGGGTGTGCTGCCGCTGGAATTCACTGGCGGCGACACGCGCAAGAGCCTCTCCATCGACGGCAGCGAAACCTTCGACATCCTGGGCCTGGCCGGCGATCTGAAGCCAGGCCAGGAGGTACGCGCCATGATGCACAAGGATGGCAAGGTGCAAGAACTAATACTCAGGCTGCGCCTCGACACGCAGCTCGACCTGTCTTACTTCCGCCACGGGGGCATGCTGCCCTACGTGCTTCGCCGTTACCTGAACAGGGGAAAAAACCATGACACCACGCCAACGCCTGCGTAAGCTGATCAACGACCCCGCCTACACCATCATTCCTGGCGCCTACGACCCGCTGACTGCGCGGCTGGTTCAGGTCGCCGGCTTCGGGGCGGTGTACCTCACGGGCGGCGGCTTCTCACGCGCCCAGGGCTACCCGGACCTCGGCCTCCTCACCATGACCGAAAACTTGGCTCACATCAGCCGCACGGTAGACATCGTAGATATTCCAGTCATCGCCGATATGGACACCGGCTATGGCAACGCGCTGAACGTGGTGCGCGCGGTGCGCGAGTACGAGAAAGCGGGCGTCTCGGGCTTTCATCTGGAGGACCAGGTTGCACCCAAGAAGTGTGGCCACTACGAGGGCAAACAGATGATCAGCACCGCCGAGATGACCGGCAAGATCAAGGCAGCGGTGGACACGCGCCGCGACGCCGACATGGTCATCATTGCACGCACCGATGCACGTGCCACAGAAGGCTTCGAGGCCGCGGCTGAGCGCATGCAGTGGTACCTGGAGGCCGGCGCTGACGTGGCCTTCTTGGAGGCCCCGCAATCAGTGGCGGAACTCGGCCAGATCCCCAAGACTTTTGCCAAACCCTGCATGTGCAATATCTTCGAGGGTGGCAAAACCCCTGCGCTGCCCGCCAAACAACTGGAAGAGATGGGTTTCGCCTTCGGCATCTACCCCTCGCAGACACATCGCGCCGCCATCTTCGCTGCGCAGGAAGTGCTGGCCATGCTCAAGCACAAAGGCGATACCGCGGAGATGGAGCATCGCCTGGCGAGCGTCAGCGATCGCGAGCTTGCAGTGCAAACAGCACGCTGGAACGAAATGGACAAGCGCTACGCCGGTTCCTGATTTTCCGATTGAGTCACCCAGATGCGGCTGAACTTGTTTGATTTGAACAAGGCGCCCCGACCCAGCATTCCCCATGGCATCATCCGGGTCCTTGGCCCAAGGGAATGCAATGAATGCAGATGACTTTTCGCAGTTGATGCGCGCGCATCGTTCTGTCCGTGCCTACCGTGACCAAGCGGTGGACGGGGCGCTGATCGACCGCGTACTCACCGAAGCTCTGCAGGGTTCGTCCTCCAGCGGCAACCTGAACATGGTCTCGGTCATCAAGACCTCCGATGTCGAGCGCAAGGCCAGGTTGTGCGACCTGCATTTCGGTCAGCCGATGGTGCTGCAGGCGCCGCTGGTGCTGACGTTTTGCGCCGACAGCCATCGAACCAGGCAATGGCTGGCGCAGCGCGATGCGCGGCCGGGTTTTGCCGATTTCATCAGCTGGCATGTGTCGTCGTTCGATGCCATCATCCTGGCCCAAACCACCGCGCTGGCGTTGGAAAGCCATGGCTTGGGCATCTGCTACATGGGGACAACGCTGCATTCGATGGGCGCCATCGCCGATTACCTGGGATGCCCGGAAAACTGCCTGCCCGTGACCAGCATGGTGGTGGGCTGGCCGGCCGAGGCGCCTGCGCAGCGCGACCGTCTGCCGCCAGCGGCCTGGATCCACTCAGAGCGCTACCAGCGGCCGGATGCCAGCGAGATCGATGTGCATTTCGCCGAGCGCGAGCGCCGCGGCCGTGAACGTTACCTCGCCATGGGGCCGGCGATGGAGCAGCAATGGCGTGAGCATGGCGTCAGCTCGCTGGCGCAGTACTACACCAGCAAGATCAAGTACGACCCTGACCAGTTCTCCCTTGATTCGGCCGCGCTGGAAGCCCTGCTGCGGGAGCGCGGATTCATGGTCTCACGCAGCCCGGTATCGGACTGATCTCCAGAACGGGCCAGGATCTGCTGCCCCAGGTCGACCGCGTCTGTAAGTTCGCTCGAGGCATTTCCTGGCAATGGCCGGCCCCATCATGATTCGACGCGCGCGAGCTCGAAAAGATGATGCCGGCGGCAAGGCCCTATCCTTTGCCAAGGGGAAATCAGGATGAATCATCGTCTTCGCGGAAGTGATACTTCCCATGGAACGGTTGAATTTCTTACCCATAGGCATATTTTCTCGAAGACACAAGGCTAGACT
>CANFIC010000295.1 GCA_947446685.1 Burkholderiales bacterium | reverse complement strand
GGGCGGGTCGCGGGTGTCGACTGCATGATCGTCTGCAACGACGCGACGGTGAAGGGCGGCACCTATTACCCGATCACGGTCAAGAAGCATTTGCGCGCCCAGGAAATTGCCCAGCAGAACCGGCTGCCTTGCGTCTATCTGGTCGACTCGGGGGGTGCGAATTTGCCGAACCAGGACGATGTGTTTCCGGATCGTGATCATTTCGGCCGCATTTTCTATAACCAGGCGCAGTTGTCGGCGGCAGGCATTCCGCAGATCGCCGTGGTGATGGGGTCCTGCACGGCAGGCGGCGCTTATGTGCCGGCGATGAGCGACGAGACCATCATCGTCAAGGACCAGGGCACGATCTTTTTGGGCGGGCCGCCGCTGGTGAAGGCCGCCACTGGCGAGGTCGTCAGCGCCGAGGATCTGGGCGGCGGCGATGTGCATACGCGCTTGTCCGGCGTGGCCGACCATCTGGCCAACGACGATACCCATGCGCTGGCCCTGGCGCGGCGCTCGGTGGCCGGGCTGAACTGGCGCAAGCAACATCAGCAGTTGCTGCAAACGCCGCGGGCCCCGCTGCTCGATGCAGCGGAGTTGCACGGCGTGATTCCGACCGATACGAGGAAGCCGTTCGATGTGCGCGAGGTGATCGCCCGTGTGGTCGACGGCAGCGAGTTCGACGAGTTCAAGGCCCGTTACGGCGCGACGCTGGTTTGCGGCTTCGCTCATATCGAGGGCATGCCGGTCGGCATCATCGCCAACAACGGCATCTTGTTCACCGAGAGCGCCAACAAGGGCGCTCATTTCATCGAGCTCTGCTGCCAGCGCAAAATTCCGCTGGTGTTTCTGCAGAACATCACCGGCTTCATGGTCGGGCGCAAATACGAGAACGAAGGCATTGCGCGCGCCGGGGCGAAGATGGTGACGGCCGTGGCCTGCGCTGCGGTGCCGAAGTTCACGATCATCATCGGCGGCAGTTTCGGCGCCGGCAATTACGGCATGTGCGGCCGCGCTTTCGGCCCGCGCTTCCTGTGGATGTGGCCCAACGCCAGGATTTCGGTGATGGGCGGCGAGCAGGCTGCGGCGGTGCTGGCGACGATCAAGCGCGACGGCATCGAAGCCAAAGGCGGCGCCTGGACTGCCGCAGAGGAAGAAGCGTTCAAGTCTCCCATCCGTCAGCAATATGAAGACCAAGGCCATCCATACTATGCTTCCGCCCGGCTCTGGGACGATGGCGTCATCGACCCGGCCGACACCCGTCGGGTGTTGGCGCTGGGCTTGAGTGCGGCGCTGAATGCACCGATTGCCGAAACGAAATTCGGCGTGTTCCGCATGTGAGGACCATGGACAAGTTGCTGAAAATTCAAACACAGGATCATGTCGTTCGCGTCACGCTGAACCGGCCCGAAGTCCGCAATGCTTTCAATGCGGCCTTGATCAGCGAATTGACCGAAGCCTTTGCCGGCTTTGGACAAGACAAGACGCTGCGCGCCGTGCTGCTGGGTGCCGAGGGCAAGGCTTTTTGCGCCGGGGCCGATCTGAACTGGATGAAGGACATGGCCGGCTTCAGCCGCGATGAGAATCTGGCCGATGCCGGCAAACTCGCCGAGATGCTGTGGACGGTCTACAACTGCCCGCTGCCGGTGATCGCGCGGGTGCAGGGCGATGTCTATGCCGGCGGCGTCGGCCTGGCGGCGGTCTGCGACGTTGTGGTGGCGGTGGATAGCGCCGGTTTTTGCCTGTCCGAGGTCAAGCTCGGTTTGCTGCCCGCCACGATCGGCCCTTATGTCATTCGGGCAATGGGCGAGCAGGCGTCGAAGCGCTATTTCGTCACCGCCGAGCGCTTCAGCGCCGCTGAGGCCTGCCGGCTTGGCCTGGTCCATGAAGTAACTTCGGCTGAAGCCTTGGACGAGAAGGTCGACAGCCTGCTGGCAGCGATTGTCGGTAACGGACCGGCTGCTGTGCGCGCTTGCAAGGCGTTCGTACAGGAGATTGCGCAGCAGCCGATCACGCCGGAGCTGCGCGCTGCGACGGTCAGCCGCATCGCCGATATTCGCGCCAGCGCCGAAGGGCGCGAAGGCGTGCAATCGTTTCTCGACAAGCGCCGGCCCTCATGGCTGCAATGACTGCCGCGGCCTTGAAGCCGATGACGAGGTGAATTGATTTGAGCAAGCTTGCTTCCCGCAGTCTGGCTGCCGTCTGGCATCCCTGCACACAGATGGCGCGGGCGGCGGTGGTGCCGCCGCTGGCAATCACGCGCGGCGTAGGCGCCTGGCTTTTTGACGAAGAAGGGCGGCGCTATTTCGACGCCAACAGCAGCTGGTGGGTCAATCTGTTCGGCCATTGTGATGCGCGGATCAATGAAGCGATCAAGCAGCAGCTCGACATCCTGCCGCATGTGATGCTGGCCGGCTGCACCCATGAGCCGGCCGTCTTGCTGGCGGAAAAGCTCAAGGCATTGACTGGCGATGCGCTTGGGCATTGTTTCTTCGCCAGCGACGGCGCCTCGGCGGTCGAGATTGCGCTGAAGATGAGCTTTCACAGTTGGCGCAATCTTGGCCAGACCGACAAGCGCGAGTTCGTCTGCATCCGGCATGGCTATCACGGCGAAACGATCGGTGCATTGGCCGTCACCGACGTGGCGGTGTTCCGCGATGCCTATGACCCGCTGTTGATGCGCGCCCATGTCGCCGCCTCGCCCGATTCGCGCCAGGGGCCCGACGCTGCAGCGCTGGCGCTGGCCGACCTGCGCCGGATCCTGACCGAGAGAAACGGTCATGTGGCCGCGCTGATCATCGAGCCGCTGGTGCAATGCGCAGCCGGCATGGCGATGCATGAGCCGTCCTATCTGCGCGGCGTGCGCCATCTTTGCGATGAATTCGGCATTCATCTGATCGCCGACGAGATCGCAGTCGGCTGCGGGCGCAGCGGCACATTCTTCGCCTTCGAGCAGGGTCAATGCGGATGGCCAGATTTCATCACCTTGTCGAAGGGTATCAGCGGTGGCACGCTGCCGCTGTCGCTGGTGCTGACAACTGAAGCAGTGTTCCAAAGCTTCTGGAGCGAGGATGTCGCGCGCGGTTTTCTGCATTCGCATTCTTATACCGGCAATGCGTTGGCCTGCGCAGCGGCGAACGCTGTGCTCGACCGCTTTGCCAGCGATGCCGTGCTGGAGAAAAACCTTGAGCAGGCGGCTTTGCTGGCCGCAGCTTTCGCTCCTTTGGCCGACGACCCGCGGGTCGAACATCTGCGCCAGCGCGGCATGATTCTGGCGTTCGATCTGCGTGCCGAATCGGCCGGCGAGCGTTTTTCCGAGCGCTTCCATCTGGCGGCGCGCGAGCGCGAATTGCTGATCCGGCCGATCGGCCGCACCGTCTACCTGATGCCACCTTATTTGATCGACGCTGCGACGGCGCAGTTCCTGTTCGACGCGGTGCTGGCCACCCTCGACGAGGTCTGCGATGTTGCTTGAGCATCTCGGCAACAAGTTGCAGGCGCTGGCCGCGGCTGACCAGGTCCGCTCGCTGCGCGTTGCGGTAACGGCCGCAGCTCCAACGCAAACCTTGCGTGGGCCGGGTGGCAGCGCGCGCGAGTTGCTGATGTTCAGCAGCAATGACTACCTCGGCCTGGCTGCCCATCCGGCGCTGGCTCAAGCGCTGGCTGAAGGTGCGCGGCTGTACGGCGCCGGGTCGGGCTCTTCGCACCTGATCAGCGGTCATTCACTGGCACACGATCAGCTTGAACAGGCCCTGGCTTGCTGGGTCCGGCCGAATATTCCGGACGCGCAGGCGCTGTTTTTTTGCACCGGCTATATGGCCAATCTGGCCGTGCTGAGCGCCTTGGGCGACGCCGGCGCCGTGATCTTTTCCGAGGAGCTGAACCATGCCTCGCTGATCGACGGCATGAAGCTTGCCAAGGCCGCAGTGCAGCGTTTTGCGCATCGCGACATGGTGCAACTCGAAGCGCTGCTGGCTGCTAGCGATGCGGCAATCAAGCTGATCGTCACCGATGCGGTCTTCAGCATGGACGGTGATCTGGCGCCGCTGGACCAATTGCTGGCGCTGGCCGAGGCTCATGACGCCTGGCTGGTGGTCGACGATGCGCATGGCTTCGGTGTGATCGGGCCCAAGGGGCATGGCACGCTGGCGCATTTCGGCCTGTGCAGCCAGCGTTTGATCCTGGTCGGCACCTTGGGCAAGGCCGCTGGCGTGGCAGGCGCTTTTGTCGCCGCGCACCCGACCATCATCAATTACCTGATCCAGGCCGCCCGGCCCTATATCTTCACCACCGCAGCGCCACCGGCTTCGGCTCACGCGCTGCTGACAAGCCTTGAGCTGATGGCCTCCAGCGAGGGCGAACAGCGGCGGGCCAGGCTGCGCGAATTGCAGCAACAGCTGCGCGCGGGTTTGACCGATCTGTTGAACGATTACCCGCAATTGGGCTGGGCCTTGCCCGACTCGCAGACTCCCATCCAGCCTTTGATCATCGGCAGCAATGCCGCCGTGATGCAGCTGGCCGCGCGGCTGGAGCAGGCCGGCCTGCGCGTTCCCGGCATCCGGCCGCCGACCGTGGCGCCCGGCACGGCGCGGCTGCGCATCACCTTGAGCGGCAGCCACCAAGCGGCCGACATCGAGCGCCTGCTGGCGGCGCTGGGTGAGGCGGCCTATGAGGCGACACATGAGGCGGCGCGTGAAGCCGCGGAGTTCTCGGCATGAAGGGCTTTTTCATCACCGGCACCGACACCGAAATCGGCAAGACCTGCGTCAGCGCCGGCCTGACCCATCTGGCGGCCCAGGTGGGCTTGCGCACCGTTGCGATCAAACCGGTGGCGGCCGGCCAGGATTGGCTGGACGGCCGCTGGATCAATGAAGATGTCATGCGCCTGAAGGCCGCGAGCAATATCGATCTGAGCGACGCTGAAGTCGGCCCGTTGCAGTTGCGCACGGCTTGCGCACCGCATATTGCCGCCAAGCTCGAAGGCCGCAACATTGTTCGCGCCGATCTGCTGGCCGCCGT
>CANFIC010000294.1 GCA_947446685.1 Burkholderiales bacterium | reverse complement strand
GGGCTGGCCGCGGTGTTGCTCAAACGCGCTGGGGTGCTGGCTTTGCCCTTCGCGGCGCGGCAACATCATGAAGCGAACCTGAGCGACGGCGAGGGCAGCGAGTTGGGTCTGCGCTTACCCGCAGGTACCACGCTGCGAGGCGGCGATGTGCTGGTGGCTGAAGATGGCTCCTTGCTGCGGGTCGAAGCCGAGCAAGAACCGGTGCTGCTGGTACGTCCGGCTCCACATGGCGGTCAAATGGCTGACCTGTTGCGTCTAGCGCATCAACTCGGCGAGATGCATGTGCATGTGGTGGCTCATGATGATCACCTGTGCGTGCCCGGTGATGGCGAACTGGCGCAATGGCTGGAACGGCAAGGCTTTGCCTTGACCCCGGATGTTGCGCCCTTTGATCCACTGGCGCTGCTGAGCCAGTTGCCCGAAGTCGTGGCCCACCAGCATAGCCATGCAGCTCATGCCGGCCATGTTCATGGCCCGGGCTGCAATCACGATCATTGATCGGCCCCACAATCTCGCATGGATAAAGTCGATGCGGTGGTGATTGGAGCGGGCGTGGTCGGCCTGGCGGTTGGGCGAGCCTTGGCCCATCGCGGCCTGGAAACTCTGGTGCTCGAGCGCGAGACCTCGATCGGCACCGGTGTCAGCGCACGCAACAGCGAGGTCATCCATGCCGGACTTTATTACCCCACCGACTCGCTCAAGGCAAGGCTTTGCGTCAGCGGCCGCAAGTTGCTTTATGCGCATTGTCTGACCCATAACGTCGCTCACAAGCGCTGCGGCAAGCTGCTGGTGGCGACCGGCCCGGAACAACTCGACAGTTTGCGTGCACTCGCCGTCAAGGCGGCAGCCAATGGTGTCGATGATTTGCGCTGGCTGACCCGCAGCGAAGCGCTGGCGCTTGAGCCTGAACTTGACTGCGAAGCGGCCTTGCTGTCGCCATCCACCGGCATCATCGACAGTCATGCCCTGATGCTGTCGCTGCAAGGCGACCTCGAACAAGGCGGTGGCATGCTGGCGCTGTGTTCAACCGTGCAGCGCTTGCGCCAGATAGTTTCTGGATGGGAACTCGATGTGCTCGCCGATGGGCTTGAAATGACGCTGCAAGCCAGCCTCGTCGTCAACGCTGCAGGGCTGTGGGCACCCGGGCTGACTCAGCAGACCGCTGGTCTTGACGCCGAGCATCGCCCGCAGGCCCATTACAGCAAGGGCAACTACTTTTCATTGGCCGGTCGTGCGCCGTTTGGACGCTTGATCTACCCTTTGCCGCAAACTGCAGGGCTGGGCGTCCATCTGACGCTGGATCTGGCCGGCCAAGCTCGTTTCGGCCCGGACGTGCAATGGCTTGGCGATGTCGAAAGTCCTGCCCAACTCGATTACCAGGTCGACCCGGCTCGCTCCGAAGTCTTTTACGCCGCGGTTCGACGCTACTGGCCAGGCCTTCCAGACAACTCGCTGCAACCCGCTTACAGCGGCGTGCGGCCAAAAATCAACGCTGCAAGCGAGCCAACCGCAGACTTTCGTATCGATGGGCCGGCCATTCATGGTCTGCCAGGCCTGCTGAATTTGCTGGGAATCGAATCGCCCGGATTGACCAGTTGCCTGGCCATTGCGGATGAGGTGTTGTTCAGGCTGGGTCGCTAGCCTATCCCGATTGCCAGGCTCCATTGACCAGCAACTGGTGCGGTTTGAAACCAGCTTTGTAAGCCATCTTCGGGCTGTCAGCGATCCAGTAACCGAGGTACAGGTGAGGCAGTTGTAGCTCACGCGTCTGCTGGATCTGCCACATGACATTGAAGGTACCGAAGCTCGCTGTTTCATCGGGTTCGTAAAAGGTGTACACGGCGGATAGTCCATCACTGAGGATGTCGAGGATCGAGACCATCACCAGTCGGCCCTGGCTGTTGGCATCAGTCGGCGCTTCGCGGAATTCGACCAGGCGCGAGTTGACCCGGCTTTGCAGCATGAACTGGGTGTACTGCTCGACACTGTCCTGATCCATGCCGCCGCCCGAATGGCGCGCTGCCTGGTAGCGCAAATAGAGCTCGTAATGCTCTGGCTGGTATTCCAGTTTCAGAACATGGACCTGAAGGTCGCGGTGCTTGCGCAGCGCACGTCGCTGACTGCGCGAGGCCTCGAACTGTTCGACCGGAATCCGCATCGCCACGCAGGCGTTGCAGCCGCTGCAATAGGGTCGGTAGGTGAATATGCCGCTGCGCCTGAATCCGGCAGCAACCAGTCCGGAATAGGCATCGGCATTGATCAAATGGCTGGGTGTGGCCACTTGCGACCGAGCCTGGCGCTGTGCCAAGTAGCTGCAGGGGTAGGCCGCCGTGGCATAGAACTGCAGACGTGTCAGCGGAAGTTCATGCTGACTGGTCATGGTTTTCCTGCGGACTTCAGCAACTGATCCCACAGCGACAGACGAAAACTCCAGTCCAGCGGCGCGGGCAATGCCAAGGCTTGCGATAGATGCGCCTCGAATGCGCTGCGCTGCACCTCCGCAGCTCCAAGTGAAGCCAGGTGGCGAGTGTTCTGTTGACAGTCGATCCAGTCGATTCCATGCTGCCGACACAAACAAATCAAAGCCGACAAGGCGATCTTCGACGCATCGGTGCGCTGCATGAACATCGATTCACCAAAAAACATCCGACCCAGATTGACGCCGTAAAGCCCACCGACCAGTTCGCCATCGACCCATGTCTCGATACTGTGCACAGCACCATGCGAGGCCCATTGCAGATAGGCCTCTTGCATTTCGGGCAGGATCCAGGTCCCGCCCTGGCCATCGCGCGGCATGTCGGCACAGGCAGCCAACACCTCGGGCAGGGCGCTGTCGACCCGGATTTCGCATGCGGGATCGAGGCTGAACTGTTGCAGCGTCCTACGCAGAGAACGCGAGAGCTTGAAATTCCTGGTCTGCAGCACCATACGCAGATTCGGTGCCCACCAAAGTGGCGGCTGTTTCGTTCCATACCATGGGAAGATACCGCTGGAATAGGCCTGTTTTAGTCGCTCCGGACTCAAATCTCCGCCTGCAGCAAGCAGCCCCGGTGCGTCCGAGTCAGGGCCCAGCGCTTCGGCTGTAGGCGGGAATGCCAGCGAATCATTGGAAAGCCAGGGAATCATTTGTTCATGGTAGCCTCATATTCATGATCACCATCTACGGCATTCCCAATTGCGACAGCGTCAAGCGTACCCGGGCCTGGTTTGACGGGCAGGGCCTGGCCTATCAATTCCATGACTTCAAAAAATCGGGTGTACCCGAGCCCGACTTGCAACGCTGGTTGGCCGAGCTAGGCTGGGAGAAATTGCTGAATCGGGCCGGGACGACTTGGCGGCGTCTCGACGATGGGGCCAAGGCTGCGGTTTGCGATGCAAACAGCGCGGCGAACGTGATGCGAGCCCATAGCAGCGTGATCAAACGGCCGGTCGTCGCTTGGGCCGATGGCAGCTTGAGCGTCGGCTTTTCGCCGGAGTTGTTTAGCCTGCGCGCCCGCTTGTAGGGCGATATTTGCACCTGATTTGTGCTCCTTGGTTCACTTTGGTGCAAATCCCCATCATTCCCCCGCATCTTTCCGGGCATTGATCTTGCTAAATAGGTGCACTCGATCCCAAGTCGGTGCACGGTTGCGCCTGGCTGAGTCGGACGAAATAACGCGCAAGAGACAGCCATGGAAAATTTCAAACAAAGCGCCGATGCGCTCTTCATCCTGCTTGGCGCCATCATGGTGCTTGCAATGCATGCGGGTTTTGCCTTCCTGGAACTCGGCACAGTTCGCAAGAAAAATCAGGTCAATGCGCTGGTCAAAATCCTGGTCGATTTTTCGGTCTCGACCGTCGCCTATTTCCTCATCGGCTATACGGTGGCCTACGGGACAAATTTTTTCATCGGTGCTGAAGCTTTGGCTGCCAAGAATGGCTATGAATTGGTCAAATTCTTCTTCCTGTTGACCTTTGCTGCAGCGATTCCTGCGATTGTCTCGGGTGGAATTGCCGAACGCGCCCGATTCGGCCCGCAATTAGCCGCCACGGCCGTGATCGTCGGACTGATTTACCCTTTGTTCGAAGGCGTGGCCTGGAACCAAGCATTTGGTTTCCAGCAATGGTTGAAGCTTCAATTTGGCGCCGAGTTTCATGATTTTGCCGGCAGTGTGGTTGTGCATGCGGTCGGCGGCTGGATCGGCCTGACCGCCGTGCTGTTGCTCGGGCCGCGCTACAACCGCTATCGCAAGGACGGCGCAATCAGCGCTCATCCGCCCTCAAGCATTCCATTCCTGGCGCTGGGCGCCTGGGTGCTGACGGTCGGTTGGTTTGGCTTCAACGTGATGAGCGCGCAGACCCTGGACAAGATGTCCGGGCTGGTGGCAGTCAACTCGCTGATGGCCATGGTCGGTGGCACCTTGATCGCCACCGTAATGGGTCGCAACGACCCTGGATTCTCGTACAACGGGCCACTCGCCGGTCTGGTTGCAGTCTGTGCTGGGTCTGACCTGATGCACCCGATCGGTGCGCTGGTCGTCGGCGGCGTTGCAGGAGCGATTTTCGTCAAGCTGTTCACGCTGACCCAGAATCGCTGGAAGATCGACGATGTGCTTGGCGTCTGGCCGCTGCACGGCCTTTGCGGCGCCTGGGGCGGCATCGCCTGCGGCTTGTTCGGCCAAACCGCGTTGGGTGGCTTGGGCGGCGTCAGCCTGGCCTCGCAACTGCTCGGCACGCTGGCCGGCGTCACCTGGGCTCTGGTCGGTGGATTTGCCGTTTACGGTTTGCTGGGCAAGTTCGTTGGACTGCGATTGACCCAGGAAGAGGAATTTGACGGTGCCGACCTGAGCATTCACAAGATCGGCTCGACCCCGGAACATGAAAGCAGCTGGTAAGCTGGCGGGCTTCCCGCTTCAGCGCAGATTTCCATGTTCACAGGCATTGTTCAAGCGGTTGCCGTCGTCTCCGCCAGCACCGATCGGCCCGGATTGCGCAGCTTCACGCTGCAATTTCCAGCGCATTTTTG
>CANFIC010000293.1 GCA_947446685.1 Burkholderiales bacterium | reverse complement strand
GACAGCTTGGCGCAAGAGGTGGGGCGTGCGCTGCAATATTTCTTCACCAGCACGCCCTATCACCAGGTTGACTGGGTGATGTTGGCGGGCGGCACGGCGGCCCTGACCGGCCTGATTGAGCGAATCACGGCCGAGACCGGATTTGCCTGCAAAGTGGTCAATCCCTTCGCCGACATGGTGTTCGGTCCAGCCGTGCGGGAAGCCAAATTGCAGCGCGAGGCGCCTGCATATTTGACAGCTTGCGGCTTGGCGATGCGGAGGTTTTTCAGGTGATTCTGATCAACCTGCTGCCCTATCGACAGGAACTGCGCCGGCGCCGTCAGGCCGCTTTTTTTGCCGGCCTGGGCTTGGCAGCGCTGGTTGGTGCTGCTGCGGTGATGGCCGGCTTTGCCTTGCTGGAGGAGTTGACCGCACAGCAGCAGCGCCGCAATGCCTATCTCAGCGCCGAGATCGCAAGGCTTGAGTCCCAGATCAAGGACATCGCGACGCTGCGGCTAGAAATCGGTGCGCTGAGGTCGCGCCAGCGTGCTGTCGAGGACTTGCAGGCCGACCGCAATACGCCGGTACATCTGCTCAACGAACTCGCCCGACAGGTTCCCGAAGGTGTTTACCTGACGGCGATTCGCCAGGCTGACAAGGTGGTGACCGTCAACGGCATCGCCCAGTCGAATGAGCGGGTGTCGGAGTTCCTGCGCAATGCCTCGCGCAATTCCGACTGGCTTGAGCGCCCCGAGTTGGTCGAAATCAAGGGGGTCAACCCAGCTGTCAGCAGCCGTGAGCAAAGGCGCTGGTTCGAGTTCTCCTTGCGAGTTTCGATCAAGTCGCCTGCGGCGGTCATGCCAGCAACCGGGAAGTCCTGAAAACATGGCGACCAAGGCGGCCAGGATCAAATTTGACTTCGGCTCCCGCTTGGTGGCGGTCGCAGATCAGTTTCGCGAGTTGAATCCCAATCAACCCGGTCAATGGCCGTGGCTGCCCAAGTTGACTGTATTTTTTGCCTTGGCCTTGCTGGTGTTGATGCTGGGTTGGTTGCTGATCCTGGCTGATGGGCAGGCCGAGCTTGAGGCTGCCCGCGATCGCGAACCAGTCTTGCAGCGTGACTATCAGGTCAAGCTGGTGCAGGCCGTCAACCTGCCGGAGTTGCGCAAGCAGAAAATCCGGGTCGAGGACTATGTGAACCGCCTTGAAAAGCAGTTGCCGGGCAAGGCCGAGATGGACGCGTTGCTATCCGACATCAACCAGGCCGGGATCGGTCGCGGTCTGCAGTTCGAGCTGTTTCGTCCGGGCCAAGTGTTGGTCAGGGACTATTACGCCGAACTGCCGATCGGGCTGCGGGTCAGCGGGCGCTATCACGACATCGGCGCATTCGCGGCTGATGTGGCCAAGCTCTCCCGCATCGTCACCTTGCATAACCTCGTGGTGCTGGCGCCGACTGGAAAGGATTCGGGCGGCAACCTCGGCATGGAAGCGACGGTGCGTACTTACCGCTATCTGGACCCGGGCGAGGTCATTGAACAGAAAAAAATCAGCACCAAGGCGGCCGCAGGAGTCAGGAAATGAGCAGATCAACGCTCGCCTTGTTGGCCGGCCTGATGTTGGGTGGATGTTCGGCCGATCTGGACCAATTGCAGCAATGGCTCGATCAACAGCGCCGGCAGGTCAACCCCAATATTGCGCCGCTGCTGCCGCCCAAGGAATTCCTGCCGCAGGCTTACGAAGGTGGCTCGGGACTGGATCCCTTCAACGTCCAAAAACTCGCGTTCGCTGCCAATCAGGACGCCGGACTGCAAAACTCGCTGTTGAGCGCCGAACTGAAGCGTCAGCGCGAGCCGCTGGAGCTGTTTCCGCTCGACAGCATGACGATGGTCGGCAGCCTCGAGCAGCACAACCAGCGCTATGGCTTGCTGCGCGTTGACCAATTGCTCTACCGGGTCAGTGCGGGTAACTATCTCGGGCAAAACTTCGGCCGCGTGACCGCAATCAGTGAAACCAGCATCAGCTTGCGCGAAGTCGTCCAGGATGCCGCAGGTGAATGGGTCGAGCGCAGCAGCACGCTCCAACTGCAGGAGAAAGGGCGATGAAAATTCATCAATTTTTCAGACCATGGCGAACCGTTGTCATGGTCGGGGCGCTGAGCTTTGTCGCTGTGCTGCCGGCCCTGGGGCAGACCATCATCAAGTCGATCGACAGCACGCAGCAGACGGGCGTCGACATGGTCCGGATCGAGCTTTCCAATTCGCTGACCGAACTGCCCAAAGGCTTTATTCTGGAGACGCCGCCGCGCATTGCGATCGATCTCCCCGGCGCTGCCAATGGGCTCGGTCGCTCGCTGATAGAAGTCAACCAAGGCAATTTACGCTCTGCCCAGGTGGTCCAGTCCGGTGAGCGAACCCGCATCGTGCTGAATTTGCGCCAGCCATCCGGCTATCGCGCGCAGTTGCAGGACAAGGCCCTGCTGCTGCTGCTCGAACCCGGCCCGCAGGCTGGCGCTGTGCAATTCGAAGGCAAACCGGGCGCTGCGCTCCAGCCACTCAAGGACATCGAGTTCCGCCTGGGGCAGAACGGCTCGGGGCGCATCATTGTCAACTTGCCGAACAACCAGGTGGGTGTCGACATCCAGCAAAAGGGCAAGGGTTTGGTGGTCGAATTTCTCCGCTCGAGCCTGCCCGAGCGGCTCAGGCGCAGGCTCGACGTCAGTGATTTTGGCAGCCCGGTGCAGTCTGTTTCGACCTCGCAAAGCAGCGACCGCGTGCGTATGGTGGTCGAGCCCAGGGGGGCTTGGGAACATAGCGCCTACCAGACTGACACGCAGTTCGTACTGGAATTGCGGCCTTTGAAGGTCGATCCGAACAAGCTCACCGCAGGAGCCGGCTTTGCGGGTGAAAAGCTGTCGCTGAACTTCCAGAACATCGAGTTGCGGGCGCTGCTGCAGGTCATCGCCGACTTCAGCAATTTCAATGTGGTGACCAGCGACAGCGTGACCGGCAGCGTCACTTTGCGTTTGAAGGATGTGCCCTGGGATCAGGCGCTCGACATCGTCATGCAGGCCAAGGGGCTGGGGCTGCGTAAATCGGGCAATGTGCTGTGGATCGCGCCCAAGGATGAACTGGCGGCAAAGGAGAAAATCGAACTTGAGTCGAAGGCCCAGTTGGCCAATCTCGAGCCGGTGCGCACCCAGGCGATCCAGCTGAACTACACCAAAGCCGAAGAGGTGGCCAAGGCCTTGAGCGGACAGAATTCGGGTGGCGGCAGCAGTGCAGCATCGGGCGGGCAGTCAGCGGCGCGCATCATGTCGTCACGCGGCAGCGTGATCTTCGAGACCCGCACCAACCAACTTTTTGTCACCGATGTAACTTCGAAAATTGAAGAAATCCAGGCGCTGATCGCCAGGATCGACATCGCAGTGCGCCAGGTGCTGATCGAAGCACGTATTGTCGAGGCCGATGACAAGTTCGGCAGTTCATTGGGCGTCCGGTTAGGGAGCCAGGATTTGCGTGGCTTGCAGGGGGGCATTCCCGGCTACAGGCTGAGCGGCAACAACTATGCGACCTTCGGCGGCAATTACAACGGCGTCGGTTATCAGACCAAGCAGACATCGGTGAGCGATTTCAACAACACGCAGTTTGTCAATCTGCCTGCGAATGTGTCGTCCGACAGCTTTGGCGGTGCCAACGCGGCATCCTTCGCGGTTTCGCTCTTCAGCGCCACCGCGAACCGCTTTCTGAATCTGGAGCTGTCTGCCTTGGAGGCCGATGGCAAAGGCAAGATTGTCTCGAGTCCACGCGTGATCACTGCGGATCAGGTCAAGGCCTTGATCGAGCAGGGCGAGGAGTTGCCCTACCAGGTCGCGACTTCCAGCGGTGCGACCTCGATCCAGTTTCGCAAGGCAAATTTGAAGCTTGAAGTCACGCCGCAGATCACCCCCGAGGGCAATGTGATCCTGAGTGTCGACATCAACAAGGACAGCCGAGGCACGCTGACGCCGCAGGGCTATTCGATCAATACCAAGCATGTGCAGACCCAGGTGCTGGTGGAAAACGGCGGCACGGTGGTGATCGGGGGGATTTTTACCCAGGATGAGCGCGAGGATATTTCCAAGGTGCCGTTGCTGGGCGACATGCCTTACCTCGGCAATCTGTTCAAGAACAAGGCGCGCATTTCAAGCAAGACCGAATTGCTGATTTTTCTGACGCCGAAGGTTGTCAGCGACCAGGCAACGATGCGTTGAAGGCCGTGCCTCAGGTGCCGGCATTGCGGGAGTTGAGCCAAATGAGACAGATCTTTCTAACCATGCGCTTCCTGACGAAAGCGCTTGCCGGCCTTGTCCTGCTGGCCGGCCTGCAGGCTTGCGGGGGTGGGCAGAATGCTGGCACACCCTTGCTCGGTTCCGGAGTTGCCGGCGCTGCAGCTTCAGGAAGTTTGCTGGACCTCGCATTGACTGCCGATAAGGCAAGCTTGCCCAACTCGGGTGCCGAGGTCTTGACGGTGACGGTGACCGCCGTGGGCGCCGGCAATGCGGCTTTGACCGGCGTGGCCACACCGGTGACGGTTGAAGTCGATGCCGGCGCCGTGGTGACCTTGTCCTCGAATCTGACCAATCTGGCCGATGGCAAGCTCAGCGCCACGATCTCGCTGATCGACAAGACGAGCCGGACCGTCAACGTCACCGCCAGGAGCGGTGCGCTGGTCAAGAGCTTGACGTTCAAGGTGCTGGACAGCATCACGGGCAGCGCCGTGGCCGACTTGTCCGTGTTGGTCGACAAGTCGACGTTGCCCAATACCGGGGCAGAACTGTCCAGCATCACCGTCACAGCGCTTGACGCTTCAAGGTCTGCGCTCGGTGGCATTGCAGTCAACCTGCAGTTGATTGACAGCGGCGACGCGATCATTCTCGACCCGACCAAGACGATGACTGATGCGCTGACCGGCCAGTTGACCCGCCGTTTGAGCTTGCAGAACATCAAGTCCAACCGCACCATCTCGGTTAAGGCGATCAGCGGCACGGTGTCGCG
>CANFIC010000292.1 GCA_947446685.1 Burkholderiales bacterium | reverse complement strand
TGGGGTTGGTCACGCCGAGGTTGATCAGCGTTTGCGCGCCAATGATGCTGCGCGTCCGGCCAGCGCAATTGATCACGATATGGGTTTTCTCGCTCGGCACCAGGTCGCGGATGCGCAGGCCGAGTTCGCCATTCGGGCAGCTGGTGGCGGTCGGAATATTCATTTTCTGAAACTCCGAAAACGGCCGACCGTCCAGCACCACGACATCCTCTTTGTCAGCCAGCAGTCGCGCCAGTTCGGCCGCGCTGACGCGGGGCGTGTGGTACGCCTGCTCGGCCAGTTCGCCAAAGGCCTTGTGCGGGACATTGACCCCGGCAAACAGCGCAAAACCGGCAGCCTGCCAGCTGTGGGTGCCGCCGCGCAGCACATGGACATCGGTGTAAGCCAAATCGGCCAGCCGGGCTGCGGCGGCCAGCCCCACGCCCAACCCGTCATCGTCGTATACCACCAGCCGCACGCTCAAGCGCGGTGCCAGCCGACGCACCTCCAGCTCAAGTCGGCTGTAGGGCAGGGGCACGCCGAAGAACAAATGTGATTCCCCATATTGCCCATGCTCCCGGACATCAAACAGGGCAATTTCCTGGCCATCATGCAACCAGGATTTCAGTTCGACGGCGTCTACAAAATTTGTCATGTGATGCAGGGGAGTGATCAGCCGCGACGCGCGGTTTGCAGGTCAGATTTTAGGCGCTCGATTGAAAGACGGCAGACAGCACCAGAACGGCCGTGATGCATTGAAATGACTGGGCCAGGCACCCATATCGAGCCTTCAAGGGTGAGGTCAATTTCTGGTCAAAAGTCAGGTTGATGGATGGTAGAACCAAAAACCTACAGTCAGCCCTTGAAGGCCTTGCTGACGCTCAGGTAAATGGTCCTGCGCATGCTGAATTGCGGCGCGCCGACGCCGATACCCGAGCCATCGCGGAGCTGATAGATGCGGTCGAACAGGTTGTTCAGGGCGAGCCGGAGGTCGAGCTTGCCCAAGCCCGAACCGAAGTCGACCGGCTTGGCGACTGCCAGGTTCACCGTGGCATAGCCTGGCAGGCGTTCGGTATTGGCAAAGCCCTTGCGCATACCGCTGCCGAACAGCGCATCGGCGCTCAGATTCAACTGGTTCTCGAAGCGGTAGGACAGGCCGGCCGAGGCACTGAGCCGCTGCTCATGGTCGAGGTGGACCCAATGCGAGTTGATGTAGTCGAGCTCATCCTGCGCGAAATTGAACTGCCCGCTCTCCACGCCTTGGGCCATCGCATGGCTCAGGCCGAGGTTCAGGTAGCTTGAAATCTGCTTGTCGCGGTAGCTGGCCGACAGGTCGAGGCCATAGATCCGGCCCTGCTTGAAGTTGAAGGCCGAGTAAATCAGCGCCTTGCCGAATTGGCCTTCGTCCTGCAAATGCTTGATCGCGCGGTGATAGCCATCCAGCCCCAGCGTGATTTGCGGCGTGAGCTGATAGGACAGGCCGGCATCAAGGTAGTCGGAGCGTTCCGATCGGATGGCCATATTGGCGTCCGAAGGCAGGGCATTGGTGGTGCCGAGGAACTTCTGCACTGAAGTGCTGTCGATCTTCTCGGTCGATGGCGGCGTGAAATAGCTGGCATAGCCGGCATGCAGGCGCAGGTCCTTGTTGATGTCGTAAACGATGCCGACGCGAGGGCTCAGTTGGTGTTCATCGACCACCGTCCTGACCTGGTCATAGCGCAGGCCGTAGTTGAGCGTCAATGGCGGGCTGATCCGCCATTCGTCCTGCAAGTAGGCACCCCAGAGCCGGCCCTTGATGCTGGAGCCGTCCTGGATCTGGATCGGCCGATTGCTGGTCTGCATGCCATCGGTATCAGCCGCAAAAACGGTGGCGCTGTTGGCTGCGCTGGCTGTTTCCGCTTGGGCGAACAGCCCGCTGCGCAAGGTATGGTGAGCACCCAACCGGTAGCTGAAGTCGGCCTGCAGGCCGCTGGCCTGGTTGCGTCGCAGGATGTCGGCAGCGACGCCGTTGAACTGCAGGTCGCCGATCGGATCGGGCTGGTAATGCACATCGGTGACCCGCTGGAAAACCGACAGTTGATAGTCCAGTGAAGCACCGATCACGCCCTGGTAGCTCAGCGCAGCGAAGCGGTTGCGCTCACGCTGGTTCGCATCGAGCTTGGCTGAATCAAGCGGCGGTGTTGAGGCGAGGTTGAACTGGGGCTGCTCGCCCGGCAGGTTGGGAATCTGGAAGCGGTTGTCGCTGCTGCCGAACAGCAGGCTGATGCGGCTGTCTGCGTCAAGCAAATAGGACAGATAGCCGAAGCTTTTGGTCTGCCTGGTCTGGTCGTGCAGGGCATTGCTGGACGGCGTCGGATTCTCGATGCCGCTGCCATCGCGCATCGTCGAGCCGGTCAGGTAATAGCTGAAGGAGCCCTCGGTGCCACTGGCCTCGACCGAGGTTTCCGCATGACCACGGCTGCCGCCTGTGAAGCTGATGCTGGCGTCATCGGCGGCCATCTCGCCCTTGCTCTGGATGTCGACCACAGCCGCGTTGTGCAAGCCATATTGCGCCGGCAGCGCGCCGGTCAAGATGCTGAGATGGTCGGCGAAACGGGTTTCCAATGCCTGGCCAAAGCCACCGATTGATTCAGGAATGATCACGCCGTTGATGCGGTACTGCACATTGCCATGGTCGCCGCGTACATGCAATTGGCCATAAGAGCCCTGCACTACGCCGGGCGTCTGCAGGATCACCTGGTTCAGCGGCGTACTGTCGCCGCGTGGCAGATTCTTGATGTCCTGGCTATCGAGCCGGTAGACCGAGCTGCCGGTATCGGGTGAAAGGCCGTTGCGCGCTTCGTCGAGTTTCTTTCGGCTGCTCGTGACTTCGACTTTTTGCAGAGACTGGACTTCGTCAGCCAGCCCTGCCAATGGCATGCCGACAAGAACAGCCAGCGCCAGCAGGCGCTTGCTTGGAGTAAACATTTTTTCAATTCCTCTGAACCTGACAATGAGATCGGCCCTGATTCCGTCACCGGACCCAAGACAAACCAACTGGCAAAACGATCAGAGAAATTCAGGCGGGCCGCGGCTGCGCTGCGTGGGGACCGCCGTGGCAACCGAGATCAGTTGGCCAGTGGCAGGCGCTGCATAAGTGAGGGCCGTGTTTGCCGATGCAAACAATTCAGGCTTCGCCGCGGCGGCCAGATGGGCGAAGGCGATGCAGGACTCGCAGACCTTGTCGAGCGTCTCTTTCTTCTGGCTGGCCGGAGCCTGACCATTGCCGAAATGGCCGACCTCATGCCACAGCGCGCCCTGCTGCGACAGCAGCATGATCAGGGGCAGGAGCAGCGAGAGCAGGGTCTTACGCATCGTCTGCCGATTGTGCCTCAGTCAGCTTCAGCCGGCCTTCAGCCATTGAGCCATCAAGGCGTCCCACTTGATTCTTGCCGCCTGCAGATGCCTGAACTTGACGTGACCATAGCCGCGGATTTCTTCGGGGATGCGGGCGATCTCGACCGCCAGTTGCAGTCGCTCGGCGCTCAGCCCGCGTGCCAGCAAGGCGTCGATGCTGCTGCGGTACTCGTCGATCAAGGCGCGCTCGGTGCGGCGCTCTTCGCTGTAGCCGAAGGGATCAAAAGCGCTGCCGCGCAGGCCTTTGAGCTTGGATAGCACCAAAAATGCCGGGCGCAGCCAGGCGCCAAAACGGCTTTTTTGCAACTCGCCTTTGTCGTTCGTCCTGGCCAGCAGCGGCGGTGCCAGATGGTGGACGATCTTGTAATCACCCTCGAACCTGGCGGCAATGCTGGCGCTGAACTTCGGTTCGACATGCAAGCGTGCGACTTCGTATTCGTCCTTGAAAGCCATCAGCTTGAACAGGTAGCGCGCCACCGCTTCGGTCAACCTTGTCGAGGCCAAAGGGCTCTCGGCAGCGCGGACTTTCTCGACGAATTCCCGGTAGCTCTGGGCATAGGCTGGGTTCTGGTAGTCGGTGAGAAATTCGACGCGTTTGGCAATCAGTTCATCGACGCCGGCACGCTTGACGATGTTGATGACCTGGCGGGCCGCATACAGCGCCTGGACCGCAGCCAGATCGTCGGCGCAGCGCCGCCCCCATTCGAAGGCAGCCTTGTTGTTGTCGACCTGCACCGCATTGAGCTCGATCGCGCGCAGCATGGCTGCATGGCTGAGCGGCACGCGGCCCTTTTGCCAGGCAAAGCCAAGCAGCAAGGGGTTGGTATAGAGCGAATCGCCGAGCAGCTTGACCGCCACTTCTTCGGCGTCGAAAAGCCCGATATTTTCTTTGCCGACCGCCTTGCCGACCGCGCTTTCGCAAGCGCTGGCCGGGAAATGCCAGTTGGCATCGTTGACCAAGGCTGCAGTTGGCGAAGCATGGGTGTTCATCGCCACATAGCTGCGACCCAGGGCCATCACCGTCAAGGTGGTTTTGTTGGCGGCGACGATGGCATCGCAGGCGATCACCAGATCGGCGTCGCTGACCTTGGTGGTGCAGATCGCCTCGGCGCTGTCGGCGATCTGGATATGGCTCCAGGTGCTGCCGCCTTTTTGCGCCAGGCCTGCCGAGTCCTGCGTGATCACGGCCTTGCCTTCAAGGTGCGCGGCCATGCCGAGCAATTGGCCAATCGTGATCACGCCGGTGCCGCCGACGCCGGCGACGACGATGCCCCAGGCGCGGCTCGAGTCAGGCAGCGCGGGGTTTGGCAGGAGGCCCAGGCCGGCGTCGAACGGGCTCGGGCGCTGCGCCTGTTTCGGCTTCTTCAGCGCCCCGCCCTCGACGGTGACAAAGCTCGGGCAGAAACCTTTCAGGCAGGAATAGTCCTTGTTGCAGCTGTTCTGGTTGATCTGGCGCTTGCGGCCGAATTCTGTCTCCAGCGGTTCGATGCTGAGGCAATTCGATTGCACCGAGCAGTCACCGCAGCCTTCGCAGACCAGCTCGTTGATGACGACGCGTTTGGCCGGATCGACCAGCTTGCCGCGCTTGCGGCGGCGGCGTTTTTCGGTGGCACAGGTCTGGTCATAGATGATCACCGAGCAGCCCTTGATTTCCCTGAAGCGGCGCTGGACCGCG
>CANFIC010000291.1 GCA_947446685.1 Burkholderiales bacterium | reverse complement strand
CTGGCGATCCTGGCGCCTCCAGTGCTTTGTGGCCAGGTGCGTCACCCATGGTGCTTTTTTCCTGGTAGATCGGCTTGAAGTTCGCGGCCAGGCCCATCGCGAAATTCCAGGTTTCGGGATCCAGCTGTTGCGCGAGCTTGTCTCTGATCTGGCCGGCGAAGAGTTTGTTGATGCCGTCCGGCAATTTGTCGGCTGCAAGCACAGCGTACTTTGCCGCGACGATCAAGGCATCGGTGCCGGTGCTGGAGCCCTCCAGGATGGAAGCCAGGCTCAGGTATGCGGTGGGTTCACCCCGCTCGGATGCCCGCGTGTACCAGTAGACGG
Organism: Burkholderiales bacterium; assembly: GCA_947446685.1. Taxonomy (GTDB): domain Bacteria; phylum Pseudomonadota; class Gammaproteobacteria; order Burkholderiales; family Burkholderiaceae_C; genus Paucibacter_A. The sequence goes on along the minus strand of CANFIC010000291.1, from coordinate 4,754 downwards.
CCAGCAGGTCATCCCTGGGCACACCGGTGCCCTCCTCAAAGAGGTCTCCGAAGTTGTTCTGCGATCCGGCGAATCCCAGGTGGGCGTTTTGCCGATAGAGATCGACCGCTTGCGCGAAGTCCTTGTGCTCACCATGGATGAACTCAATGGCCCGGCGGTGCCGGTCGATGATTTCTGCCTTGCTGGTCCGCTTGTAATACCCGAGGCAGTGCTTTGCGTGTTCGAAGTGTTCGATGAAAAGCAGGACTTTGCCTTCGAATGAAGCCGCGGTCATGCCGTCCAGGACGTAAAGATCCGCCTCGAGAAACAGGTCCGAATCGTCGGACGTGTTCCTGCGATACAGCTTGGAAAAAGCCTGCGTTGCGTTGTACCAGTTGCACAGGCCGTCGATTTGCAGTTCGTTGTAGTCGGCAATGTTCTGCCAGAGCGCATAGAACCGCACCAGGGCAATCTCCGAATCGGTATCACTGAGGGTTTGACTGTCCTTGCTGAAGCACTGGAGCGCAAAAATGGTGCCGCCGGTCGCACTTTCGACGTACGAGACTTCCTCGCCCATGACGACCTTCCCCTTGTACCCCAGCGACCTCATGGCCTCCGCGATGACCGGGATCTTGAATGACATGAATTCGATCACTTGAATCTGCTCCTGTGGCTGAGGTCTATCGAACTGGCTGGGCGAATGCGTTTAGGAATTGTGCTGCCGCCTGAGCCGGGGTCCGTCGGCGCTAATTCGAGGCGAAGGGATCATTCGCCGAGTCCGTCGTGATGATCTCGTGGATCTTTCGGTTCACGTCCAGGCTCTGTTGTTTGTTCCTCCTACGAAATCATTCGAAGGTCTTCCAGAGCGGCTTGATGTGCATGGGTTCGTCGCAATCGTTCGCCACCATCGCAATTTCATAGCTGAGCCCCCTTTGGTCCCAGTTGACCACCGAGGCCATGAAGAACGCCTGGAAGTTCTGGTTGCCGACACAGACAAGCCGTATCAACTTCCCCCGGAAGACTTGCAACTGGCCGCGCTTGGTAAATGGCACCTGATACACATAGGAAAAACCCATGCCCCCACGCATGTAGTAGCGGTGGAGATGGCCCTCGAACATTTTGTAGTTTGCGTTCTGCAGCGCCTTGTTCAGGGACCTGGCCCTTGCGAACTTCTCGGCTGTCCAGGCCGCTGGGGCTCTCAGTGCCCGGATGGCCTGCCCGACCTCGTCGCTGCGGCGGTCTTCGAACATATCGGAAAGTGAAATCATGGTTTTTTTCCCCTCGTGTCTCTGGTTGGCTTCTTTTCGTTACCGGATCAGGTAGTCCATGCAGACCTGCTCCTGTGGGGCCGGATGCCAGTCGAAGAGGGCGCCCAGTGCGACCGGAAACATGGCAATCAGGATCAATAGAGGGGGCATTGGGCTGCAAATGGGCTGGCGTGTGAACCAGTTCACCAACCCATGGCGCCGATGCGGCTGAGAACAAGATCTCAGTTTCTCAAGCCTGTGGCTCACCAGGCGAGCTTCCCGGGCTGTTCATTCAGACAGCTTGTGCCCGATATTCAAACCTCGGCCGGGCTCATGTGGTGAGCCTGTGGTGGCCGATGCTCCGCAAGTGGCCGGCAAGGAGCCGGCAAGGAGCGTAGCGGATTGCGGGGCGGTCTTTGGCGCCGCCGATTCCCGCATTCCGGCCTGCGGCCTCATGCGGGCTACCGGCCGTTTTTTCGTAGCCCGACAAGCAGCGCAGCGGATTGCGGGGAGTTTTTGGCGTTGTTGATTCCCGCAAGGGGGATTGCTGGGACAACGCCTGCAGCGAGTCGCTATTCGGTTCGCTGAAGGTTGAGAGGCTTCACGGCCAGCGCTTTAAAACCAGGCTTCAAGCCAGGGATGAAGCGGCGGCCTGGCTACTCTGGTACAACAGCATTCGGCTGCACTCAACGCTGGCCTATGTCAGCCCGATGCAATTCGGGAAAACGCGGCTTGCGGCTCAGCACAGACAAGCCAACCCATGACTCAGCTATGGGATACGGCTTCTAAGGGCAAGGTCATCTTCAAGCTGATGTCTCCCGGCACCGAAGTCAAAACGATTTGAAACCGATAAACTGCCTTGTGAGCCAAAATTTATCCATGAAGGAGTCCACCATGATTGCAGAGCAAGAACAGGTAGCGCGTCGCGCAACGGTGCAAAACGCCCTGGCCAGCCAGCGCATGGAAGGCTTGGAGCCAGAGCGCCAAGTTCTGGAAGATGCCCAAAAGTGGGCGCGCGGCGAAAAGACGATCAGCCAGGCCATAGCCGATTTCAAAGCCCGACTTCAACGCGCACCTGCATGAAATACGCGGGTGACCTGGGCGACCCGTATTTGGACAAAGATACGGGTGTGTTGCGAAATTTGCTGGGTCTTAAAAACCAAGCGGCCTTGGATGAAGCGGAGTCCAGCTTGTCTTTTTTGCGCACCAGCGAATTGCGCGAACAGCCGGTGCAAGGCAGCTTTGATTTGTCGCACTTGCAAGCCATTCACCAGCGACTTTTTTGTGATGTGTACGACTGGGCAGGGCAACTTCGATTGGTTGAGATTCAGAAGGGTAATACCGACTTTGCCCGGCACATGGTCATTGAAAGCGCGGCAAAGCAATTATTTGGGCAACTTGCCAAGGAGCAGCATTTGCACGGGCTTGATGCTGATCGGTTTAGCCGTCGATCTGGGCATTACCTGGGCGAAATCAATGTGCTGCATCCCTTTCGAGAAGGGAATGGTCGGGCGCAACGCGAATTCATTGCGCAACTTGCCTTGCAGGCCGGGCATGCGATTGACTGGACCGGCATCACCCAAGCGGAAATGGTTCATGCGTCCGTTGCGGCCTATAACAGTGATGCCGCAGAGTTGGCGCGCTTGATTCGGCGTGCGCTTGTTCAATGAGAAGTGGCAGTAGTCCCGCAGCCTGTGGGACAAGTTTCCACCAGTTTGCAGAGCAAATTGCAGAGTAAAAATAGTAAATGTCAGGCGCAGGTCGGTGCCGGCGGCTTTGAAGCGCTCGATGCCGGCATGGCCGACTTGCTGCAGAAAGCTTTCGACGCGGGCCAGGCCGGGCTCGATGTTGACGGGGCTGCGGATCGAGAGCGCGTCCATCGCGAAGCTGCCGACGGCCCGGCGGTCATCTGAGTGCCCGCTATCGCCCATATCAGCTGGCCCGTGGTCGATATAAGTCTTTGATTCATTGAACGGAGCCGGCGTATCGCCGACCCTTTATCACCCATCTATCGCCGATATGGCGGAAGTTGTCCGATAGCCTGTTCATGACTGCGCCCAGTACCGCCGCCAGCGGCCTGATTTTGTATTGATTTGCGGAGCGGTCGACAACAATCGGGCGGTGCCTGCCAGCGCTCACAGACGAAACGCACTCAGGTGCAGCAACTGGCCCTTGACTTCGAGTGCACCGCCGGCGACATGCTGGCCGGCCAGGCGCAGGTCGGTGCCGGCGCCGACGGCTTTGAAGCGCTCGATGCCGGCATGGCCGACTTGCTGCAGAAAGCTTTCGACGTGGGCCAGGTCGGGCTCGATGTTGACGGGACTGCGGGCCGAAAGCGCGTCCATCGCGAAGCTGCCGACGGCCTTGCGCAAAAAGCTGCGGAAGGTTTCGGGCGAGTCGAACAGTTCCACCGCGACGGGCTGTCCGTCGATGGCGAAGACGGCGCCGGCCTGGCGCGGTTGCCATTCAAATGCCCGCTGGCATGCGTCGAGCCGGGGCTGTTCGGCGGCGTAGAGGTCTGACATCGCTTCGGTGTCGGAGTTGCGGTTGGCGGATCTGAAGCGCTCGTCGATCATCTGCCAGATCTCGCCTTGGTTGCCGCTTGCCGCGCCGCGCTGGCGCATCGATTGGCTGACCGCGCTGGCCTTGGCCCGGCGGGCGGCGCCGAAGAGGATGCGCTCGCTGCTGTCGAAATGGCGCTGACGGTAGGCCCAGCGCCCGCGCTCGACGCAAGACACTGGAATCCGTAGTTCGCTGCCGGCATCGGCCAGGATGGTGATGTTGAGGATGCGGTTCTGGCGTGCGCCGCTCAGTTCTTGCCCATCGACCAGCAAGACCGGCCGCCCGCCGCGGTTGTGGAAGGCCAGTTCGGGCACGCTGCCGCCTTCGCTGATTTCGGCCACGCTGGCCGCGCCGGCTGCGATGGCGCTGTCGAGCAGGTCGTAGCTTGCCGCCAGGCCGGTGGGCGCCAGCAGGGGGAAAACCGACAGGTTCTGGTAGCGCTGGCAACAGCCCAGGCTGTGGCGTGACAGGGTTTGGGCCAGGGTCGGCGCTGTACCAGCCGCCGGCCTGCCTGGGTTATGCCTGCTGGGGCGTGCGCTGGCGCTCGGCCTGGCTTGGGCCATGTCGAGCCCGCGCAATGCGGGTTCTGCCAGTTCGAGGCCGCGCATTTCTGCCAGCCATTGCGCCGGGATGCCGGCCTTGCCGAAGATGATGCCGGCCAAGCCACCGGCCAGCGCGGCCGTGGTGTCGGTGTCGTCGCCCATGGCGATGGCGGCCCGGACGACCGATGGGTAGTCTGGCTCGCGCAAACAGGCTTGTGCCGACCAGAGCGCGTCCACCGCATGACCGCTGCCACGCGGAGCGTTGCGCAAGGGGCTGTCGAGGATGTCGCGCTGCAGCACCAGGGCCAGTTCGGCATCGGCTTGGCAGTAATGCTGCAACTTGTCGATGGCGAGTTCCCAGGCTTGCGCGGCGTCGACCCCGGCGAGCAACTGCCTTGCCACGCCGCAGTAAAGCGCGCAGCAG
>CANFIC010000290.1 GCA_947446685.1 Burkholderiales bacterium | reverse complement strand
CAAAGCATTGGTGAGGGCTGCATGACGGTCCACAAATCGACCGGCACAGTGCGGCGCAAGCCGGTGGTGCTGGTGCCAGGCTGCAACCGTCAGCTCGGCGAGCATCCGTTTCACGTCGTCGGCAAGAAGTACGTCGACGCAGTGCGGCTGGCCGGATGCCTGCCGCTGATCGTGCCGGATTCTTTGACTGAAGAGTTCGACGACTTGCTGGCGCTGGCCGATGGCCTGCTGCTGACCGGCTCGCCTTCGAATGTGCATCCAAGCCATTTCGACGAGTCGGTTCACAACCCTGCTTTGCCGCTCGATCCAGCCCGCGATGTCTGGACCCTGCCCTTGATCCGCAAGGCGATCGACCTTGGGCTGCCGATATTCGCGATCTGCCGCGGTTTTCAGGAAATCAATGTCAGCCTGGGCGGCTCGCTCCATCAGGCGGTGCAGGAACAACCGGGCCTGGCTGATCACCGCGCGCCGAAAGGGCAGACGCCAGCCATCACTTATGCCGATCAGCATCCAGTGCAGATCCTGCCCGGCGGGCATTTGGCAGCGCTGCTCGGCAAGGATCACATCCAGGTCAATTCATCGCATGGCCAGGGCGTCAAGCAACTGGCGCCGGGTCTGCGCATCGAGGCGATCGCGCCTGATGGTCTGGTCGAAGCTTTCAGCCTGGAAGAGCAGACTGGCTTTGCGATCTGCGTGCAATGGCATCCAGAATGGCAAGCCGAGCTGAATCCGATTTCGACCACGCTTTTTCAGGCTTTCGGCGCTGCTTGCCGCAGCTATCAGGATCAACGCCGGGCCGGAATCTGAAAAGTGCCGCAAGCTGCGGCATGATATGCGCCAAGTAATCGGGCCGGCATTGCAACGCAGGCAGTCATTCAACTAATTTTTCGAAGCGCGCAGCTTCCAACGCAAAGGAGATTTTTTCGATGAAACGCCCATGCATCCACCCTCGTTTGCTGAGCTTTGTCATGGTCATCAGCGCAATGCTGACCGGCAGCGCAGCATTGGCGCAGGCGCAGGAGGAGAAGATCCTCAACATCTACAACTGGTCGGATTACATCGCTGATGACACGCTGAAAAACTTCGAGAAAGAGACCGGCATCAAAGTCCGTTACGACAATTTCGACAATAACGAAATCGTCCATGCCAAACTGGTCGCCGGCCGTACCGGCTATGACATCGTCGTGCCCTCTTCCTATTGGGCCAGGCTGCAAGCTGATGGCGGTTTGCTGCGCAAGCTCGACAAGTCAAAAATTCCGAACTTCAAGAATCTCGACCCCGGACTGCTGGCACAGTTGAGCAAGCTCGATCCGGGCAATGAATACATGGTCGACTGGCTCTGGGGCTACACCACGGTCGGCATCAATGTCGACAAGGTCAAGGCCGCGCTCGGCAAGTTAGCTATGCCTGAAAACGCCTGGGACCTGATCTTCAAGCCCGAATATGCCGCCAAGCTCAAAAGCTGTGGCGTCAGCATGCTCGATTCGGCCACCGAGGTGATTCCCGCCGCCTTGCATTACCTCGGCAAACCGGCTTACAGCAAGAACAGCGCCGACTATGCGGGCGTGTCTGCCTTGCTGAAGAGCATCCGGCCCCATGTCACCCTGTTCAGCAGTTCGGGTTATATCAACGACATGGCCAACGGCTCGATCTGCCTGGCACTCGGCTGGTCGGGCGACATCAATATCGCCCGGCAGCGCGCAATCGAGGGCAAGACCGGCCAGAAAATCGAAGCGCTGATCCCCAAGACCGGCGGCATCATCTTCATGGATGTGATGGTGATCCCGGCCGATGCGCCCAGGCCCGGCAATGCGCACAAGTTCATCAACTACATCCTGCGCCCTGAAGTCCATGCCAGCTTGAGCAACAAGGTCTTCTACGCCAACCCGAATCAGGCCGCGCGCAAATTCGTCAAGCCCGAAATCGCCAACAATCCGAGCGTTTTTCCGAGCGAGGCTGACATGAAAAAGATGGTGCCGCCCGATGCGATCAGCAACGAGACCAGGCGCCAGATGACACGCCTTTACACCTCGTTCAAGACCGGGTTGTGAGCCGATGAGTGGCACAGCAGTGAACCCGGCCTATCTGCAACTGCAGCATGTCGTCAAGGATTTTGGTGCCGGTGCAGTCGCGGTCAACGATGTCTCGATCGACATCGCCAAGGGCGAGATCTTCGCCCTGCTCGGTTCGTCTGGCTGTGGCAAGACGACCTTGCTGCGCATGCTGGCAGGCTTCGAGACGCCGACCAGCGGCCGCATTATCCTGAACGGCCAGGACCTCGCCGGGCTGCCGCCCTATGCCAGGCCGATCAATATGATGTTCCAGAGCTATGCGCTGTTCCCGCATCTGAGCGTCTGGGACAACATCGCTTTCGGGCTGCGCCGCGAGGGCCAGGCCAAGGCCGAAATCGCCGCGCGCGTTGAAGCGATGCTCAAGCTGGTGCAACTCGAAAAGTTCGCCCGGCGCAAACCCCATCAGCTGTCAGGCGGGCAGCAGCAACGCGTCGCGCTGGCGCGCAGCCTGGCCAAGAAACCGCAACTGCTGCTGCTCGATGAGCCGCTCGGCGCGCTCGACAAGAAGCTGCGTGAAGAAACCCAGATCGAGCTGGTCAACATCATCGAGGAAGTCGGCGTGACCTGCGTGATGGTCACCCACGACCAGGAAGAAGCGATGACGATGGCCTCGCGCCTGGCCGTGATGAGCGAAGGCCGCCTGCTGCAGGTCGGCCCGCCGGCCGAGATCTACGAGACACCGGCCACCCGTTTCGTCGCCGACTTCATCGGCAATGTCAACTTGATGGAAGGCCGACTCTCCACCATCGAGCCCGACCATGTGATCATCGATTGCGCCGATTGCCAGCATTACGTCGGCCATGGCATCACCGGCAGCCAGGACATGCTGGTCTCGGTGGCCATCAGGCCCGAGAAAATCCATCTCTCGCGCCATGCGCCCGATGAGGCCTTCAACTGCGCCCGTGGGGTGGTGCAGGATCTGGCTTACTTCGGCAGCTACACCGTTTACCGAATGAAGCTGGCCAGCGGCGCGATGCTGAAGGTGTCGATCTCCAACACCCAGCGGCACCGGGAAGATGGTCTGACCTGGGGTGACGAAGCCTGGGCGCATTGGTCGCGCAATGCCCATGTGGTGCTGACGCAATGAAACAATTTTCGCAAAGCTCGAGCCGCTTCAACTGGGGCCGTCGCTTCGTCATCGGTCTGCCCTTTGGCTGGCTGCTGCTGTTCTTTGCCCTGCCCTTTTTGATCGTGCTGAAAATCAGTGTCTCGGAAATGGAGACCGTGCGCTTCAAAGACCTGTTCAGCTATGCCGATGGAGCGCTGCAGCTGGCGATCAAGACCGGCAACTATTTGTTCATCACCGAGGATCCGCTTTACCTGAGCGCCTATCTGGGCAGCATCAAATACGCGGCCATCACCACCATCGGCTGTTTGTTCATCGGCTACCCCTTCGCCTACTTCATGGCAAGGAGCCGGCGCGCGCTGCAACCGGTCTTGCTGATGCTGGTGATGCTGCCCTTCTGGACCAGCTTCCTCTTGCGCGTCTACGCCTGGAAGGGCCTGCTTGGCGAACAGGGCTGGGTGACCGAGCTGATCGCCGCGCTGGGCATCGACCGGCTGCTGCTCGCCGCCGGCCTGATTCCGGCCTTGGGCAAGCTGATGAACACGCCGTTCTCGCTGGTGCTGGGCATGGTCTACGCTTACCTGCCCTTCATGATCCTGCCGCTTTATGCCAATCTGTCGAAGATGGATCTGCGTCTGCTCGAGGCTGCCGCCAACCTCGGCGCCACGCCCTGGGTGGCGTTCTGGAAGGTCACCGTGCCGCTGTCCCAGGCCGGCATCATTGCCGGATCGATGCTGGTTCTGATCCCCTGCATCGGCGAATTCGTCATCCCCGAACTGCTGGGCGGCCCGCAGACGCTGATGATAGGCCGCGTGCTCTGGGATGAGTTCTTCAGCAATAACGACTGGCCGATGGCCTCGGCGGTCGCGGTGGTGATGATCCTGTTGATCATCGTGCCGCTGGCGCTGTTCAATAAATACCAGGCCCGGGAGGCTGCCGCATGAAGCGCGCCTTGCTCGGACCGCTGGCCACCCGCTGCTTCGCCGCCGGCTGGCTGGGCCTGGGTTTCATCTTCCTCTATCTGCCGATCCTGGCGCTGGTGATCTATTCCTTCAACGACTCCAGGCTGCCTGCGGTCTGGGGTGGCTTCACGCTGAAATGGTTCGCGGCCCTGGCTGACGACGCCGAAATGTTGGCCGGCCTGTGGCTGTCGCTGCAGATCGCTTTTTTTACCGCCTGCGCTTCGGTGCTGCTGGGAACCTTGGCGGCTTTCGCCCTGGTCAAGTACCGGCGTTTTGGCGGCCGCACCTTGTTCGCCGGCATGCTCAGCGCGCCGCTGGTGATGCCCGAAGTCATCATCGGCCTGTCGCTGCTCTTGATGCTGGTCTCGCTGCAAAGGGCCTTTGGTTTCCCCGAACGCGGCCTGATGACGATCTGGCTCGGCCATCTGCTGATCGGACTGGCCTATGCCACGGTGGTCGTGCAAGCCAGGCTGAAAGACCTGCCGCCCGAACTCGAAGAAGCGGCAATGAACCTCGGCGCCAGGCCGGCACAGGTGTTTTTTCTGGTGACGATGCCGATGATCGCGCCTTCGCTGTTGTCGGCCTGGCTGCTGACCTTCACGCTGTCTCTCGATGATGTCGTGCTGTCGGCCTTTCTGTCCGGCCCCGGCGCCACCACCATGCCCTTGGTGATCTTCTCGCGCGCCCGTCTCGGGCTCAGCCCCAGCATCAATGCAGTCGCCACCGTCATCATCGTGGTGGTCTCGATCGCGGTGATCGTGGCCAGCTACCTGATCGCAAGGACTGAGCGGCGTCGCAGCCAGGAAATGGCCCAAGCGCAGCATCATGCTTGAACCCGCCAACTGCTGGCAGCGGCTTGCTTGCGGGTGAAATACCCTCCCCTCCCCTGGCTGGCCTATGCCTGTCTGGCGCTGAGCACCAGCCTGATCGGCAGCTATGTCGGCATCGCCAAGCTGCTGTTGCTGGCCTTCCCGGTCTTTTTGCTCGCCTGGCTGCGCTT
>CANFIC010000289.1 GCA_947446685.1 Burkholderiales bacterium | reverse complement strand
TCCTTGCGCAACAGCGCAATCGCCGTTTGCAGGTCGTCGCGGTTCTTGCCGGTGACACGCACTGCATCGCCCTGGATCGAAGCCTGCACCTTCAGCTTGGCGTTCTTGATCGCGGTGACGATCTTCTTGGCCTGGTCGGATTCAATGCCGGCCTTGACCTTGTAGATCTGCTTGACCTTGTCGCCACCGAGCTTTTCGACCTTGGCGCTCATGTCGAGATAGCTCAGTTCGACCTTGCGCTTGGTCAGCTTGTCGATCATCACGGCGGTGATCTGCTCGAGCTGGAAGTCGGAATCGCCCCAGAGGATGATTTCTTTTTCCTTGTCTTTCAACTCGATGCGGGCGCCAGTGCCCTTGAAATCGAAGCGGGTGGCGACTTCCTTGGCGCTGTTGTCAACGCCATTGCGGATTTCAACCATATCGGGCTCTAGAACGGTGTCAAAGCTGGGCATGTTTATTTGTCGGTTGAGGGCATTGCTTGCCCGTTTGATCTGGGAAAATTCTGTCATGCAGGAAAAAGCGGCAAATCCCCCGAATCGACTTCCGTCCGACAAATTGCTGTTGGAACATGACGTCAATCTGAAGCCTTACAACAGCTTCGGCCTGCCTGCCATGGCCGCACGACTGGTGCGCATCCATGAGGCTGCCGATGTGCGCCGTGTCGTCGATCATCCGCTGCTGGGTCGCGCGCCGAAATTCGTGCTCGGCGGCGGCAGCAATATCGTACTGACCAAAGACATCGACGCGGTCGTGCTGAAGCTTGAAATACCTGGCTTGCGCCTGCTTGAAGAACGCGAAGACGCCTGGATTATCGAGGCAGGCGCGGGAGTCGGTTGGGCTCATTTGGTGCAATGGAGCATTGAACAGGGTTACCCCGGGTTGGAAAACCTCGCCTTGATCCCCGGCACCGTTGGCGCCGCACCGGTGCAGAACATCGGTGCTTATGGTCTGGAGTTGCAGGACCGGCTGGAAAGCGTCGATGTGGTCGACTTGATGACCGGTCGCGCGGCCTGCCTGCCGGCTTCGGTCTGCAATTTTGGGTATCGCGACAGTGTCTTCAAGCAGAGCGGCTTTGGCGGCCTGGCGGGCAAGTCGGTCATCACCCATGTGCGGATGCGTTGCCCCAAGCCCTGGAAGCCGGTGCTTGGCTATCTGGAGCTCGAACGCAAGATGGAAGAGACCGGCATCCACAACCCCTCGGCCAGGCAGATCTTCGACTGGGTCACGGCGATTCGGCGCGCCAAGCTGCCCGACCCGGCGCTGATCGGCAACGCCGGCAGCTTCTTCAAAAATCCGGTCGTCACGCCCGAGCAATGCCGCGACATCATCGGCCGCGACCCCGGCATCGTCCATTACCCGATGCCCGACGGCACGCTGAAGTTGGCGGCCGGCTGGATGATCGACGCCTGCGGCTGGAAAGGCAAGGCGGTCGGCGGCGCTGCGGTCTACGAGCGCCAGGCTTTGGTGCTGGTGAACCGCAACGGCCAGGCCCGTGGCGCCGAGGTGGTGACTTTGGCCAGGGCGATCCAGGAAAGCGTCTACGGCCGCTTTGGCATCAGGCTGGAGACTGAGCCGGTGTTGCTTTGATGCAGTCGAGGTTCGGATAATTTCAGCAAGGGACATGCACCGGAAGGAGCGCAGCATTTATGAACAAGCCGATTAAGACGATTCCTTCCTTCGCCGATGAAGCGCAAGAGCGCGAGTTCTGGGAAAAGAATGATTCAAGCGAATATCTGGACTGGTCGACAGCCAGGAAGGCCACGCTGCCCAAGTTGAAACCCTCGACAAAGACGATTTCGCTGCGCTTGCCGCAGCATCTGCTGGATTCGATCAAGGTTGCCGCAAATGCTCGCGACGTGCCTTATCAGTCCTTGATCAAGGTCTGGTTACAGGAAAAGCTGCACAGCCATTGAACCAACTGCCTGGTCTGGCGGATCAACCCGGCTGAGCCACAATCGGTCTTTCCGTCAAATATCCCTTGGCCGCCATTGAGTCGAAGCTTCGAGCATGCTTCAAGGCATTGCGCCTGCTGCTTGGCCGACAGGCGCCGCTGAACCCGGCTTGTGCAGACCCATCAGTGGGGTCGTCACGAGATTGACCGGACGAGATGCCAGGAATTGCCTGTCGCCACCGTCAGCTGACGGCCGGCTGTAGGCGACCGGTCTACGTTGATGGACGGCCGATCCAGACGGGTTGTCGGTCCTCAGTACGTACCGGCATCTTCACACTGCGGTGACGTTGAACCGGTCGCAGAGGTCATCCACCTGCCGAGCCTTGAGCTTCTCCGCGCGTAGCTTGCGAAGCCCGCTGCGCTCGAAGATGGCGTAGGCGAAGCCTTTGTTCATCTGCCGCGACACGTACCGTATCCCGTCCCAAGCTGCGTTCGCGCCGTGAATTGCCTTCGCCCAGGCCTGGCTCGTCAAGTAGTCGGCGGACGCACTGATGTCGTTGTTCAGGCCCAGGGACTTGAGTGCCGCCCCGGTCAGATCCGCCAGCACCAGCGCCTTGCGCCCTTCACAGGTAAACCGGACGACCCATCGCTCGGTCAGTTCAATAGTCGGCACCTCGTAGCTGCCTCCTGCGAATCGACCGCACTCATGGATGACGCTTTCAGCGAACGCCACCTCGATGTTGCTGGTGGTGTAGCAGGTGCCGAACCGGCCGTATCTGCCGGGATCTGGGTCATCAAAGCGGTAGACGCCAGCTGACCAGTAGGGCTCGGTGGCCGGATGCCGGCTCAACCGCACCAGGGATGCAACTTCGATGCTGACCGGTCGAAGCAGATCCTCGAAGGAGCCGGGTTCAGGCAGCCTCAGCGACACGCGTGGCTCCCCGCTCGCGCGCCCACGCCGCAGCCAGGCGTTCCACATGGGTCAATGCCAGCCCCGCCTCCAAGGCTGCGACAACGCTCTTTCCTGACAGGGCACCGTGGTCGCGCAGCCAGAACATCAGCTTTTCGCTGGCGCCGATGCCGCCAAGTGCCCGGCAGATAACTGCCACAGTCTCGCGCTCCATGCCCAGGAAGGCCTGCGGGTAGTACAGCCGGTTACCCACCTTCACCGCGAAGATTTCACCCCGGTCCGCAGCTGGCGCCAAAGCTTGGCGTGTGAGCCCCCAGGCCTTCGCGAGTTGCTCGCCGGGTACAACAAGCCCGTCTTTGACCCACTGGACTCGCGCCGCCTCGCCACGTAAGGCGGCACCAGCCAGGCCGGCAGCGACCTGGTCTTGCTGGGTGTCCTTCGGAGCTTGCTTGGCTTGTGACGCTCGAGCTCGAACAATTCGCGCCATCGGCAACTGCAGCCCTTGCTTGCTGACTGCCAAGCGCAGGCTACCGAGGTCTTCGCCTAGGCGGCCGACGGCGGCTTCGAGTTGTGCGATCCTGCGCAGCAGGACAGGGGTGCTCAGGCTGTTGCTCATTCGTGCATCTTAAGCAAATAGGGATAGCAATGCAAATGGAGCAAATGCAGACATCAAGCCTTGACCGCCTGGAACCGCAGTCACTTCACCGACGTCGGACGATTTTGCTGCGCTTGCCGCAGCATCTGCTGGAGTCGGTGAGTCAACCCGGCTGAGCCACAATCGCCCGTCCCGTCGCATCTCCCTTGGCCATCATGGAATCGAAGCTTCGAGCATGCTTCAAGGCATTGCGCCTGCTGCTTGACCGACCGAGGCTGCTGTGGGAATTCGTCTATCCCGTCAAATTACTCCTGGTGTCCATGAAATTCATCTTCAGAACTTTCTTCAAGACCTTGCGCCTTTTGCTTGGCCCGCCGCTGTTGCTGTGGGAATTCGTCTCGAGGCCGAGCGAGTTGCAGCGTCCGCCGGCTTTGCAGGCCGAGGTCAACCGGCAATGCGAGAAGCTGGCCTTGTTCCATTACAAGACCTGTCCTTTTTGCATGAAGGTGCGCCAGGAGATGCGCCGCTTGTCGCTGCCGATCGAGCGACTCAATGCGCAGCCGCCGGGCGCGCTGCGTGAACAGCTGGGCCAGCTTGGCGGTCAACTCAAGGTGCCATGCCTGAGGATCACCGACAAGGCCGGCAACAGCGAGTTCCTCTATGACTCGGGCAAGATCATCAGCTATCTGCAACAGCGCTTCAGCCCTGCCTGAATCGGGGCCTTGGTCGGCGGCGAAGCGACAGCACCATGCTGCCGAATTACCATCCCGGCATGAAGATACCAATGCTGGATTTGCCGCTATTCCCTTTGCAAAGCCTGCTGTTTCCCGGCGGCTTGTTGCCGCTGCGGATTTTCGAGGTGCGCTACCTCGACATGATCAGGCGCTGTCACGAGGCCGCTCAGCCTTTCGGGGTCGTCTGCCTCAGCCAAGGCAGCGAGGTGCGCCGGTCTGACCCCGGTGCCGAACCCGGCGGCGACGGCTTCGCCCATGAGGCGTTCTTCCCGGTCGGCACGCTGGCAAGCATCGAATCACTGCAGCGGCCCCAAGCCGGGCTGATGCTGATCCGCTGCATCGGCACGCAGCGCTTCCGGGTCGTTCGCAGTTCGCAGCGCAAGTTCGGCTTGTGGGTCGGCGATGTCGAGTTGATCGACGCTGACATCGCCTTGCCGCTACCCGCCGATCTGCAGTTCACCCGCGAGGCGCTGCAGGCTCTGGTCCGCAAGATCGAGCAGAGCATCAGCGAGAACCCCACGCAGACGGGCGCCACAATGCCGATTGCCCAGCCCTACCAATGGGACGACTGCGGCTGGATCGCCAACCGCTGGTGCGAGATGCTGCCGCTGAACCCGGAACTCAAGCAGCGTTTTATGGCCCTCGAAAGCCCGCTGCTGCGCCTCGAACTGGTGGCTGATACGCTGGGACAAATGGGTTTCGCGCTGCCGAGCTGAATTCGGTCGGGGTTCGCGCCGCCTGTATTACAGTCAGCCCGGTGGGCCGATTGGCCGGCAACAACAAATCATGCGGATAAGCGATTTCTTGACTTGCGGATTTTCCCGGGCTTTGGCCGGTTTCCTGCTGGCCGGCCTGTCAGCGACTTGCGTTTGGGCCGGGCCCGAACTGGTCTGCGAGCTGCGTTATGGCAGCGAAACCCGCGTTCTGCGCCACAGCGCTGCGGCCGACCCTTATGCCTATGCTGCGGAGACC
>CANFIC010000288.1 GCA_947446685.1 Burkholderiales bacterium | reverse complement strand
TGGGCCTGACGACGATCTTCGTCACCCATGACCAGGAAGAGGCGATGACCACGGCCGACCGCATGGCCGTGCTCGATCAGGGCCTGGTGCAGCAGGTGGGCAGCCCGGTCGCGCTCTACGACTATCCGGTCAATGCCTTTGTGGCCGGCTTTGTCGGCACGATGAATCTGCTGACCGGCAAGGTGCGCTCGCGCAGCGCCGGTCTGCTGACGCTCGACATCCCCGATGTCGGCTTGCTGCAACTGCCGGTCGATGCGCAAAGCCCGCAGACCGAATCGATGCAGCTCAGCGTCCGTCCGCATGCGCTGCGCCTGGCGCCGGCCGCGCAGGCCAGAGATGAGCGTTTCATCTGGCTCGAAGGCCAAGTGGAAGCGGGTGAATTTCTGGGCATGGCGACACGCTACCTGGTGCGGGTCGGCACGCAAAGGCTCAGCGTCGATCACCCGCATCAGATGGGCTTGGCAGGGTTCTCGCCCGGCGCTGCAGTAGCGCTGGGCATCGACCCCTCACAGCTTCGATTGTTCGGCGTCTGAGGCTGGTGGGTTGCGGGGCGCTGCGGGCGGTGGCTTGGCGATCAACTCGCGCATCGAGGCCAGGTCCGCACTAGGGATGCTCAAGTTTTCGAACCCGCTTCTCTCTGGAGCATGGACGCAGCGGTCAAGATTGCGTCGACTTGAATCGACACCGATGTTTTAAGAGGCACAGCGTCCATGCCCGAAGTCAACATCGGATCCGCCAGAGCCTCATCCAAATATTGGCGGCATTGCTCATGCGCCAGTTCCGACAATCGATCGGGATCCCCGCCGCGGGCCGAGATCATGGCAGCAAGGCGGCGAAGCATCGCAATCGGGCGGAGGTGGAGCAATCTCAACATGCGCTGCTGTGCCTGGCCAACAATGGCCGGCAGTACAAGGTCGGGCGACTGCGAGTAGACGGAAAGCTGCAGCTCGACCTGACTTTGCATCTCCTGCAGCGCATGAGCGAAGCGAACCTCTCGCCCTTGCGCCAGTTGCTTCAGGTGAGGAAGGTAGGCCTTGATGAGTCGCACCGAGTCGCCCGCCCAATGCCGCGCTGGATCCAAGACCGCTTTGAGCGTGACGGTATTGCCCGGACTCGAACCTTCGGCTTCACGCCAATAAGGCAGTTCAATTGCCAAACCGAAGGTGCCCAGTGACCTGGTGTAGCCAAAGCTTGAATCGCCGGCGTTGTAATGACTTGGCCCCGGTCCGGCTGCGGCAATCGCCGACATGTCTGGCGCCTGGAAAACACCTGGCGCGATCGAGATCATTTCCGTGAAAATTTCACCGAACTCGTCGACCGGCATCGAGTATTGGGAGGGTTGGCGAGCCAATTCGGCGGTCAGCTCGCCAAGGTCCCTTGTCACGATGTAGAACACTCCGCCATGTTCGGCGTTATGCAAGGAAACCAGCAGATCAGGCCGGACCATCCGAATGGCCTCCTGCCAGGCCAGGTTTTCCGGTGACGACCTTGTGAACGAATAGCCGGGAACAACCAAAGGAAACGTGTAGTCCGCCTGCTCGTCGAATGCGGGGCGATAGAAATTCTCGAGATATGAGCCAGGGTCGAGAGGCTGCTTGAGCCAACCCTCATTCAAGCGCAAGCCGTCGGGCTCGATTGACTTGATGAAATGCCAGGTGTAGTCAAGCTCGTCGCGCAACTGCTGATCCGCGAGCAATCGGTCGACCAAAAATTCAATCGTGAGGCAGCCAATCGGCTCGTTAGGGTGGGGAGTTCCCACCAGCAATGCCTGGCGCCGACCCCGGCCGATGGAGATCAGCTCGATGGGTTCGCCATCCCGTCTTTGTCCGATTCGTCTGATCTTGACCAGCGGATCACGGCTCGCCTGAAGAGCCGCTGTGCGGGCGTTCATTTCATCAATTGTTGGCAGCTCTAGATAGGCTGGAACAAGATCGGTGACGCGCTTGAATGACATAGCCAAAAATTCTGCAAATTTAGGACGAAGTGGGCGCGCGACCCACGGCTGCCTTTTCGCCAACCGAAGTGGCGCCGGGAACCTCTCCCGCGCGCGCCATTGAGCCGCGTGGAAACCGCCAACCAGCGATCAAGGCGAGGGCACAGCCACCGGCCGCAAGAGCAAAAGCATCGGTAAACCGAGACGAAGCGCTCCCCGATGCACCACCGCGAAGTCCAATTGTCAGGACGGTCATACATACCTGGGATCCGAGCATGCCGCCGAAGGTTCGGATCAGCATCACCGCTGCGAATGTGCTGGCCGCGCGGTCAGGGTGAACTGCCCGCACCACCGTATTCATGGCCGCAGTCAGCGAAATGCCAACGCCTGCACCCAGGATCGCAGCGCTGACGGCAAGATGCCACATTTGCGAATGGAACAGCGCGGGAAGACCGGCACCAAGGGTCGCCAGCAACACGCCAAGACAGACAACGGTTCGCGCACCCCACCATCTATCGAAGATTCCAACCAGCGGGGCGGTCACAAGACTGGCGACTCCAAGAGGCAGCATGATCAGACCGATGGTCGATGTGTTGGCGCCGAACCCCAGGCCCGTTGCAGGATCAGCTTGAAGCAGCATGGGCAACAACAAATAGCTGGCTGTGGAGCCGAAGCCGACAGACAGGGCAATCAGGCAGATTTCGGCGACACCCGGCAAGGCCAGCAAGCGCGTGTCCAAGATCGGGGACCTTTGCCTCCTTTCATACACAACCCATAGCGGCAGCAGCAGGGTGAATGCCGCCAGCGGGCCCATGGTAGCCAGTGACTGCCAACCGGCTGAGGCCGCACCGCCGAGCCCGGCCAGCAGCGCCAGCAGCAGGATCGCGAGGCTGCCTGAGCCGATCCAGTCGACTTTGCCGACATCGACCGACATTGCGCGCGGCGCTACCTTGCGGCCACCGTCGGGCCTGGCAAGGCAAAGTATGCATGGGACGATCAAGGCAAGCGGCAGCCAATAGATCGCGCGCAAGCCGAGAAGCTCGATCATTGGTCCGGCGGCCACCAGGCCGATGGCTGTGCTCAGCGACATGACCCCTACGATCAAGCCATTGGCGAATGCGGCTATCCGCGGCGGAAAGGACTCATTCATCAAGCCAACAGCGACCGGAATGACGCCCATTGCCACGCCTTGAAATGCCTGCCCCACGGCCAACTGCGAGATGCTGCCTGCGCATGCAGCGATGACGATCCCCACGCTGGCAATGGCCAAGATGCAGACCAGCACATGGCGCTTGTCATAGAGGTCACTCAAACGTCCGGCCAGCGGGATGGCAATAGCGCCGACCAATAGCATGGCCGCCATGACCAAGCCGATCTGGGCTGGCGTTGCACCATAGGCGTGCTGGAACGCAGGAAGGGCTGGCGCAATCATCGTCTCCAACATCGAGTAGGAGAACAGCGCGCACAGCACCGCCGCTGCGTCCAGCCAGCTGCGCCGGAGAGCTTTGGTTTCGTCGCTAATCAGAGGTCATAGCGCAGGGTCACGCCCGCCGCCCTCGGCTTGATCAGGTAGTAGTCCGTGTAAGACGAACCGCCAAACGTCGACACCGGGGCGCCGCCGTTGATTCCTCGCTTGTCGGCAATGTTGCTTACGAACAGTCCAAGTTCCCAATTTTTTCCCGAGAAACTCATGCGCGATTCGAGTTGTCCATAGGCTGGCGCTGTGCCGCCACTGTCCAAGCTCAGAGTACGACTTCCAGTGAAGGAATGGGTCAGCGAGAACTTGCCTGAGGTGTCCAGCGGGCCACTGAAGAAGTAGGCGCCTTGCAGGAAGGACTGAAGCTTTGCTGTCCCCGGCATCGGCGTCCCTGCAGCGATAACTTTGCCGTTGTTCGATGTGAACGGTGTTGCTGTGGCGGCATCGGTGTACGCCAATGTCGCGGACAGAGCCAGGACCTTGGACGCCTGCCACTTCGCCGCGACTTCGAGGCCGGTAATGCGCACTTCGCCGACATTGGCGATGCCATTCAAGGGAACCGGCCCGGACTGGCGGGCATTGACCTGGGCGTCCGTCCAGTCGAGCCGGAAGGCTGTCAAGTCAAGCTTCACGTCGCGCGCCGGAGTCAGCCGCAAACCGCTCTCGTAATTCCAAAGTGAATCCGACTTGAAGCGCGTACCGTTGCCTGCGTTGATGCCGCCAAAGCGGTAGCCCTTGGACATGAGCGCGTACCACATCTGGTCACCGAAACGGTACTTCACCGAGGCCTTCGGTGTGAGGCCACTTTCCTCGAATTTCTGGTCGACGATGACTGCCCCGAGCACTGCTTCGAGGAACCTCGCGTCAGCCTTGAAGTGCGATTTGTTCTTGTAGGCACGGCCGCCCAAGCCGAGTGACAAACCATTGTTCAGCCTGTATTCGCCGTCGGCAAATACTGCGGTTTCGGTCGTGTCCGCCTTGTCGACTTCAGTTGCGAGCGTATTTTTGGGCAGCACAGCCTCACCCCATAGCGCGGCGCCGCCTGGCGCAGTCCACAGGGCGGTCGAATCCATTTCAGAGTGCTGATAGAAGACACCTCCGACATAGTTGAACTGGCCGCTGTCACCTGAAGCCAAGCGGAGTTCCTGCGATAAGGCTCGCCCCTTGGTGATCGAAGCGCCCGAGATCACGGGCAGCGGCGGCAACCCAAGAAGCGGCCCGATGTCGGACCCGCGACGCGTCTGATCAGTGACGGCATTCGCGTACTTTTCGATGAAACCCGTGTTTGATGTGAACGTGTGATTGCCGACTGGAACTTCAAGCTGGATGTTTCCAAGCGAAAATTGAGTCGAGCGTGACGAAGCAGTCGGGGTACGGATCTCCAAGCGGTTCGGGTTGGGTGAGACAGCAAATCCGTCGTCGATGTCCGTCGTTTGCGTCATCAGCATTGCAGTCACCTTGGCACCGCGGCCCAGATCCAAGCTACCGAGGACGCGACCGCCCCGCTGGTTCAGTGCATTGGCACTCTCCTTGCCGGTTCCGATGTTGCGGATATAGCCGCTATCACTCCGATCGAACGCCACGACCCTCAGGCCGCTCTTGTCGGTCTGAACTGGAAGGTTGGCCATCGCGTACAGCGAGTAGTCGGTTCCGCCGCCCGCCACGGCGCCAACCGACCCGACGATTGAAAATTCCTGCGAC
>CANFIC010000287.1 GCA_947446685.1 Burkholderiales bacterium | reverse complement strand
GACATTGGCCTGCTCCCAGGGTTCGTCAAGGCCGGGCAGACGCAGATTGGAAACGGTAAAGCCGCTGATGCCGGCCTTGGGCTTGGCACCGCGGCCGGTCGCACCTTCGTCGCGGATCTCACCGCCAGCTCCGGTTGCAGCACCCGGGAATGGCGCGATCGCGGTCGGATGGTTGTGGGTCTCGACCTTCATCAGCACATGGGCGGTTTCGCGCCGCGCTTCGTAGCGCGCTGCCGAGCCATCACCCGCCGGCATCCAGCGTTCGATCTCGTTGCCCTCCATCACCGCCGAGTTGTCCGAATAGGCCACGATCGAATGCTGGGGGTTGAGCTTCTCGGTATTGCGGATCATGCCGAACAGGCTCAGCGCCTGCGGCTCGCCATCCACGCTGAACTGCGCGTTGAAGATCTTGTGGCGGCAATGCTCGCTGTTGGCCTGGGCGAACATCATCAACTCGACATCGCTGGGGTTGCGATTGAGTCCGGTGAAGGCGCTTTGCAGATAGTCGATCTCGTCGGCCGAGAGCGCCAGGCCGAAATTCTGATTCGCTGCTTCCAGCGCCGCCCTGCCCTGGCCCAGCAAGTCGACATGTTCAAGCGCCTGGGCCGGTTTGGCATCGAACAACAAAGCCGCCTCTTCGCGTGCCGGCAGCACGCTCTCCAGCATGCGGTCGTGCAGCAGCTCGGCGCAGGCAACGAGTTCAACCGCGGTCAGCGACTTGACTCCGCCGAGCAGACCCGCTTTCAAGCTGATCCGGTATTCGGTGACACGCTCGAGGCGGCGCACAGGCAAGCCGCAGTTGTGCGCAATGTCGGTCGCCTTGGAAGCCCAGGGGCTGACCGTCCCCAGGCGCGGCGCCACGACCAGCAGGCTGGCCGCTGCATCGGCATCCACACAGGCATCACCATAGTCAAGCAAGGCTGCCAGCCGCGACAGTTCTCCGGCCGACAGCGCTGCGTCGCTCCAAGCCCAATGGACATGGCGGGCTTGCAGACCATTGATGCGCGGATTGACCGACTGCAGACGCAGCAGCAAGGCCTGGGCGCGGAATGCCGACAGGGCGTTACCGCCTTCGAAATGGTGCAAATGCTTCGGTGTGGACATGAAATATCGCAGTGCGCGCCAAACCGGGGCAGTTTGGCCAATGAACTGCGGGATTCTACCGAGCGCGCCAGGCCACTGCACCGATCCAGGGTGCAGGCAGTTCCAGATCAGCAATGTTGCAGCCTGCCATTCGATCTGAAAGTTCTTGAGACCATTCGGTCAGCGACAGGCCGAGGCATTTCAGACCCGCCTCGAATCTGCACCAGGCGTGGGCGAAATCTTCAGCAAGGTCTGCTGTTGCCAACAATGGCTGGCCGAAATAGTCTCGCGCCATCCGCTCTCGCTCGCTGCGGCTCCAGGCGGTCGGTCCGTCAGCAACTTCGTCAAGATCGAGCAAGTCAACGCCGATCGACGCGCCCTCGATCATGCCGACCAGGCAGGCCCCGCGCGCGTGGCTGATCGATAGGCCGACCTGGCCTGCCGTCAGCGCATGCAGGGCCTGGCCCGGCTGATCGTTCAGGTTGATCTCGTCGACCGGCAGCCCGCAATGGCCGCTCAAAGCCGCGCGCAGCAGATCCCTGGCAGCCTGCCTGGCCTGGGGCCGTTGCAGGTCTTGCGGCAGCCTCAAACCCAAGACCAGCGGCATTTGCCTAGGCAGTTGCAATCCGCTCAACTGATCCGACAACGGCATGTCGAGCCATTTCACTGCCAGCGCTTGATGAGTCATCAAAGATCTCGGCGCTGACGCGGCATGGCGGGGCAGCCATGCCACGAAGACCCGGCGGGGAGCGACTCGCCCTTCATCACCAAAGTCAAAGGACCGAGCCTGGCCTCATCCCCGACCTGCGCGCCATACAGCACCGTGCTGCGCGCTCCCAACGTGACCCGCGATCCAATCCGGACCTGATCGATCTTCATGATCCGGTCTTCAAACAAATGGGTCTGAGGGCAGCACAGCGCATTCAGTTCGCTGTAATCACCGATGCTGACGCAATCGAATTCGGTGATGTCGGTCGTATCGAGATAGACACCGCGCCCGAATCTGGCTCCGAGCAAGCGCAAAGCCCAAGGTAGCCAGGGCGTGCCGCGCAGATAGCGCAGGAAATTGGGCACTGCCACACCTTCGTACAAATTGGTCACCGCTTCGCTGAACCAGACAAAGAATGTCCACATCGGCACCGCCCGCTGTTGGTATCGACCGATCAATGTCCATTTCAACAGCACCACAAAAGCCAGGCTCAGGAGCCCGTAAAGCAGGCCGGCGGCGGTGAGTCCGCCAATCACGTCCAACCAGCGTTCATCGTCAGCAGCAGGCATCAAAATCAGCACGATGGTGTAACCGGTCGCGATGGCGATTGCATGGGGGGAAACGATGCGAATTGTCTCGACCAGGCCGCGCGCCAAACGGCGCAACGGCGACGGGTTATAGGTCAGCGAGTCGGCAAACCCCATGACCTGCTCGCGCGCTGGCAAGCGGATTGGCGGCGTACCCAGCCAGGTCTCGCCCGGTTTCATCGCATCGTTGGCCGGCACATGGGTATGAACGCCGATCAACACCCCCTCGGGGAGAACAGCTCCCTGAGGAACATAAGCACCGTTGCCGACAAAGCTGCGCCGCGACAAGACGGTCGCCTGCGTCGTGACCCAACCGCCATCGATGTCCTCGTCGCCCAGCAATACACCGTCGGCAACAAAGCATTCATCACCGACTTCAAGTTTGTCGGGCACCACACCGAGCGCAGTCGAGAGCTCCGCATGGCGGCCGACCTTGGCGCCGAGAAGCCGGTACCAGGCTGGTGCGAACACGGTGGCATAAACGCCATGCAGCACTTGCAAGCTGTTTTCCTGGATCTGGTTGACCAGCCATTTGGCGTAATAAGTTCGGCTGTGCACGGCCCAGCGACCGACGGTCATACGTGGCAGCACAGTCCAGCGAATCACCGCCGAAACCAGCGCCGTCGCCAGAATCAGCAAGGCGCTGGCCGGCATCGACAACAGCAGGTATTTCAACCATTGGATGCCGATCAAATCGTCTTGCAGCCAGGCCAATAGATTGCTGTCCTCGATGCTGTCGATCAGCATGAAGGCGGGGAAGACCGGCAGGAAAAACAGGCAGGCGATCAACAGGCCGCCAATCGAGAAAATCAGACCTTCGGCCCAGGCACGCCAAGCCTCCAGCGCTGGCCGGGGCGGCAACCTGACCGGATCGAAGGCACCGATGTCGCTTGCCGGCGAGCCGCTCCAGCGCCTGAAGTCCGGCACCTGCTGTCCTTCTGACAAGGCGGAAATACCGTCCAGGTGCGCGAATTTCCCCAGCGCGACATTGCCTTCGAGTACAGCAAATGAACCCACATGGGCGTTGGCGCTGATCTCGATCGGACCCAGGATCAACTCCCCGGCTTCGACACGCGCGTTCTCCAGGTTGACCACGGTGCCCAGGCTGGCACCATCGCCGATACGCAGCAGATCCGGCGCCCGGATCGTCACCGAACCGATCACCGTGTCGCGCCCGATCGATGCGCCCAGGGCACGCAGGTAAATCGGCAACAGCGAACTGCCCGACAACATATGCGAAGGCGCAGCTTCGATCAGACGGTCGGCCAGCCACCAGCGGAAATAAGTCATTCCCCACAAGGGATAGCGGCCCGGCCTTGCCCGGCCGAGCACCAGCCATTTGCCTGCCACGGTGACGATGAAGGACAAGCCGATGGCGGCCACAAAAGCCCCCATCGAAAAGATTACTGCCAGGCCAACCGAATCACTCGGGTCGCCGGTATGGAAGTGAAACATGAAGAACGGCGCCAACCACTGCATCATCCGCAAGGCGACCAGCGGTGGAACGGCCAACGCTTGCGCCGCTCCGCACAAACAGCGTTGCCAAGTCGGCACGAGGGTGAATCGGCGGGCGGCTGCAGTTGGCGGTGATTGCGCCGAATTGGCAGTCTCGCCAGCCTTCATCGCCGCTGCAATCGCCCCCAGGCTGCGGTGCTGATAGACCTCGCGCACCGAAAACAAGGCATAGCGCGGATCAACGCGGATCGCCGAGGCAAGCCTGGCTGCAAGCAGGGAATGCCCGCCCAAGTCATCGAAGAAATCAGCGGTCTGCCGCATTGGCTGCCCTGGGAAAAACCGCCCAAGCAAGGCAAAAAGGCAGGTCTCAGCCGCATCCCGGGGCATCTCACCAGTCGGCTCAGGGCCGCTGCTTGCGATCGTCAGGTCTGCGCTTTTCAGCTGCTTTCGATCGACCTTGCCTGAGGCCAGGCGCGGCAGCGCTGTCATCACTTCAAATCGGCCGGGCACCATATAGGGCGGCAGGCTCGAAGCCAGCGCCTGCCGCCATTGGCTTGTGCGGGCCGAAGGCAGGATCCCGTCGACATCATGCACAAGCACAAAGGCGACCAATTGCTCCAGGCCATCAACCTCGCGCAACAAGACTGCCGCCGTGGCAATGTCTGGCAGCAAGGCCAGATGGGCCTCGATTTCCCCCAACTCGACCCTGAAGCCACGCAGCTTCACCTGATCATCGACGCGACCCAGACATTCGATCCGGCCCTGTTCATCGATGCGTGCCAGGTCGCCAGTTCGATAGAGTCTGTCTTCGCCGCCCTGCTCTCCCGCCCAGGGGTTGGGCAGGAATTTTTCTGCAGTCAGTTCCGGTCGCCCCAGGTAGCCCGACGCCACGCCGGGACCAGCGATGCAGAGTTCGCCGACTTCGCCTTGCTGCAGCAAGCGCAATTGCGGCGGAGATGCCGCGCTCCCATCGGCATCGACGACCAACAGCACATAGTTGGCCAGCGGCGTGCCCACGGTCACCGGCTCACCCTCCCGGATTTCAGCCATGCTGGCTGACACCGTGGCCTCGGTCGGCCCATAGCTGTTGAAGATCTGCCGGCCCGGTCGTACCCACTTCGCCACCAGCGCCGAAGGGCACATTTCACCGCCCAGATTGATCAGGCGAAGGCTAGGGACATCCTGTTCGAAGAGCGCCAGCAGCGTGGGCACCGCATGCAGGACCGTGATCCCCTGCTGCCTGAGCGCATGCGGCAGGATTTCAGGATTGACCGCCACTTCGGCAGGTGCG
>CANFIC010000286.1 GCA_947446685.1 Burkholderiales bacterium | reverse complement strand
CTGGCCCAGCACAAGATTTTCCGTCAGACACCCAAGGTGGGAGCCGAGTGCGTGAATTGCGCATGCTCGGATCTGTGCGGGGGGTGCTCAGTAATGGGTATCCCTACCGCGATCCCCTAGGCCCTAGTGACCCCTAGGCCCTAGGCCTTCTTTGGGCCGGGCGATCGGTTGTGCGGAGGGGCGCAATCCGGAATGCGGGATTCGCGAAGTGGCGGCAGCACAAATTGGTGCGTCGGCGCTCCTTACCGGATGTCGCTTTTTTGTGACCTTTGATCATATTCAAATAAGAAATTGATTCACTGAATCTAGGTAGTTACACTCGGCCGCATGACTTTTCTGCTTGTATCGTTTTTTGTCGCTGCTCTTGTTACCGGCTTGACCATTCGTCTGTCGCACAGCTATGGCCAGATGATGGCGGACCATGACCTGTCGGGGCCGCAGAAATTTCATGCGCTGGCGGTGCCTCGCATTGGTGGTGTCGGCATCGTTGCCGGCTTGCTGGCTTGTACTGTTGTCGAATGGTCGATCAATGGCCCGGGCCGCCGGACCGGCATGTTGCTGCTGCTCTGTGGTTTGCCGGCCTTCGGCGCGGGATTGATCGAAGATTTCACCAAAGCGGTCTCGCCGACCAAGCGTTTGGCCGCAACAGCCCTGTCTGCGGCCTTGGCGGCTTGGTTGATGGGCGCGCTGATCACCCGCGCCGACATTCCGGGTATCGATTGGGTGGTGGGGACCCGCCTGGGGGCCTACGCGTTGACGATCTTGATGGTGGCCGGCGTGGCCAACTCGGTCAATATCATCGATGGATTCAACGGCCTGTCGTCAATGTGCGTCAGCCTGATGTTGTTGACTTTCGCCTATGTGGCTTTTCAGGTCGGCGACACCGAACTGGCGCTTTGGGCTTTGGCCGGTGTCGGTGCGGCGCTTGGATTTTTCGTCTGGAATTTCCCGGGTGGATTGATTTTTCTCGGCGATGGCGGGGCCTATTTCCTTGGTTTTTTTACGGCTGAAATCGCTATTTTGCTGCTCGTGCGGCATCCGCAGGTCTCGCCGCTGTTTGCCCTGATGGTCTGCATTTACCCGGTCGTTGAAACGCTGTTCTCGATCTATCGGCGCAGCTTTATTCGCGCCACGCCGCCCGGTCTGCCAGACGGTATTCACTTGCATTCGCTGATTTTTCGGCGCCTCTTGCGCTGGGCCGTCGGTGCACAGGATGCGAAGGCGATCACACAACGCAATTCGATGACAGCGCCCTATCTCTGGATGGTCTGCGTTTGCTCGCTGGTGCCGGCGCTGCTGTTTTGGGACTCGTCTCCGGCACTTATGTTGTTTTTGATGCTGTTCGTCGCCGCCTATGTGGTGCTGTATTGGCGCATCGTCCGCTTCAGGACACCCAGATGGTTGATCATCCGGAACGGCTTTGCTCTTGGCCGGGCTGAGGTGGTTGTGCCCCGAACTCCGGGCAAACCCGAGTAATGTCCGCAGATAGCGGATAATCTGGGGATGACTGACACCCAACTGATAGAAGAGGCGCCCTCGCGTTTCGACACGCTGCCCCTCGACGCCAAGCTTTTGCGTGCTGTTGCCGACTCCGGCTACGCCATGATGACTCCGATCCAGGCCAAGGCGATTCCTATCGTTCTGGAAGGCCGCGACGTGATGGGCGCGGCACAAACCGGCACCGGCAAGACTGCGGCGTTTTCGATTCCGCTGCTGCAGCGGATGCTCAAGCATGAAAACGCCAGCGCGTCGCCCGCCCGCCATCCAGTGCGTGCCCTGGTGCTGGCGCCAACGCGCGAACTGGCCGACCAGGTGGCCAACAACATCAAGGCATATGCCAAGCACACGCAGTTGCGCGTGACTTGCGTTTTCGGCGGTATCGACATGAAGCCGCAGACTGCCGTGCTGAAGGGCGGCGTTGAAGTCTTGATCGCCACGCCGGGCCGTTTGCTTGACCATATTGAAGCCAAGAATTGCGTGCTGAACCAGGTTGAATATGTGGTGCTCGACGAAGCTGACCGCATGCTCGACATCGGCTTCTTGCCCGATCTGCAGCGCATCCTCAGCTACCTGCCTAAAGCGCGCCAGACCTTGCTGTTTTCGGCCACTTTCTCGCCCGAGATCAAGCGCTTGTCGCAAAGCTATCTGCAAGAGCCAGTGCTGGTGGAAGTGGCGCGTCCGAACGCCACGGCCACCAATGTCGAACAGATTTTCTACAGCGTCACCGACGACGACAAGCGCGCCGTGGTGCGCCAGGTGCTGCGTCAGCGCGGCATCACGCAGGCGCTGATCTTCGTGAATTCCAAGCTCGGCGCAGCCAGGCTGGCGCGTTCGTTCGAACGCGATGGTCTGCGCACTTCGGCCCTGCATGGCGACAAGTCGCAAGACGAGCGCTTGAAGTCTCTCGAAGCCTTCAAGAGCGGCGAGGTCGATGTGCTGGTGGCGACCGATGTTGCCGCGCGCGGCCTCGACATCGCTGATCTGCCGATCGTCTTCAACTTCGACGTGCCGTTCAACGCCGAAGACTACGTGCACCGCATCGGCCGTACTGGTCGTGCCGGCGCTTCAGGCATTGCGGTGACGCTGGTGACCAAGTCGGATGCGCGTCTGGTTGCCGATCTTGAAAAGCTGCTCAAGCGCGACATCGAGTTGTCGGCATTTGAGATCGAAGACGACCGGCCGGGTAGTCGTCCGCAGCGCAGCGAGCGTCCGCGCCGTGAACGCGATGAGTCTGAAACAGGGCATGGGTCAGTTCAGGCGGCTCCGGTGGCTGCTTATGTACCGCCGGTTCGTCAAAGCTATCGGGCGCCATCGCGTGATGCATTTTTTGATCGGCCTTATGAAGCCAGCGGCAGCGCCGAGTTGCCCGCCTGGGACAAGGGCGCGACTGGTGCTGTGCAAGCGCCAAAGGGCTTGTCAAGCAATATCCGCCCGAAGAAGCGTGTTGCCGCCTTGTTCGGCGCCAAGGCGCCAGCACCTGCGCCAGCTGAAGAGGCTGCGCAAGGGGCTTGATTCAGTTTCCCGTAGCCCGCCATGCAGCGCAGCGCAATGCGGGGAAAACCGTGCCAAACCGCCCCGCATTCTGGCCTTCGGCCTCATGACGGGCTACAAAATTTTGTCCCGTAGCCCGAAGGCCGAATGCGGGGCCTGGGCGAGGCCCCCGCATTCGGCGCTTGACCTCACCCCAAAATCGCAAACACCGCCGGTATGTTGTTCGGCATGCCTTCGCCCGAACTGCGCCATTGTTCGACGCTGGCGCTGCGCGTCCAGCCTTGGGGCAGGGTCAGGCCGCAGCTGATCGACAGCCTGGTCTGCGGCCGCAGGGCGGTCAGCAGGCCTTGCAGCAGGGCGCTGTTGCGGTAGGGCGTTTCGATCATCAATTGGGTCTGCTGTTGGCGCACTGACAGGGCTTCGAGCTCGCGGATGCGGCTGTTGCGCGCCGGGCCATCGACTGGCAGGTAGCCGACGAAAGCAAAGCTCTGCCCGTTCAAACCGCTGGCCGCCAAGGCCATCAGCAAGGCGCTGGGGCCGCTCAAAGGGACCACCTCTATGTCTGCATCATGTGCGGCGGCAACGAGCAAGGCGCCCGGGTCTGCCACCGCCGGCAGGCCGGCTTCCGAGATCAAGCCGATGTCCTGCCCGGCCAATGCCGGCTTCAGCAGCGATTGCCAGGCCTGGCTTTGGTTGACCTGATCGGCTGCCCGGCCTTTGGGTGGCCGCGGCAACTCGCTGATCTGCAGGCTTTGCAAGGGCTGCGCCAGCGGCACTACCGCGTCGACCTTCTTCAGAAACGCCCGGGTGGTCTTGGCACTTTCTGCGGCCCAATGGGTCAGGCCGGCGGCGATCTGGATCACATGCAAGGGCAGCACTTGCTGCAGGTCGACCGCAGCGCCTTCGACGCCGAAGTCCAGCCCGTTCGGGACGAGGTAGAGCTTGCCCTTGTTCATGCGGCTGCTCCTGTGCTGGCGGCTTGCAGCGTCTGCAAGGGGTCGAGCCCGGCGCGCCGCAGCAGATCGCAGGTGCGGATCAAGGGCAGACCGATCAAGGCGGTCGGGTCGTCGGAATGGATTGCTGCCAGCAGGCTGATGCCCAAGCCTTCCGACTTGGCGCTGCCGGCGCAGTCATAGGGTTGCTCGGCCAGCAGGTAGGTTTCGATCTCGGCGTCGCTGAGCACGCGCATGGTGACTTGCACCGGCGCCAGCAATTGCTCGGCAAAGCCGCTCTCCAGGCAGACCACCGCGACAGCAGTCTGGAACGTCATGGACTGACCGCTCATCAAGCGCAGCTGCGCCCTTGCGCGCTGATGGTCGCCGGGCTTGCCGATGGCCTGGCCGGCCAGATCGGCGACTTGGTCGGAGCCGATGACAATTGATTCAGGGAAGCGCTGGGCGACGACCATCGCCTTGGCCATCGCCAAGCGGGCGGCCATCGCGGCAGGGGCTTCGCCGGGCAGCGGGCTTTCGTCGAGGTCGGGGGCGCAGACTTCAAATGGCAGGCGCAGGCGTTCAAGCAATT
Source organism: Burkholderiales bacterium (assembly GCA_947446685.1). Taxonomy (GTDB): domain Bacteria; phylum Pseudomonadota; class Gammaproteobacteria; order Burkholderiales; family Burkholderiaceae_C; genus Paucibacter_A. The sequence goes on along the minus strand of CANFIC010000286.1, from coordinate 651 downwards.
CGCGCCTGTAGCGCGAGGTCGAGGCGAGGATAAGGGGTCGGTTGGGCTTGTGCATCGCTTGATTTTCGCATCCAGATCGACCCTGGCCTTTCAAGCGGCGCGGCCGGGCTCTTACACTGGCAGACATGACTACGCGCGAATTCATTCCCCAAAAACTCGACGTCGAGGCTTTTGCCCGCGACGCTGCCCATCTGCAAGGCGATTGGCCCGCTGCCAGCCTGACCCGTCTGGCTGAATCAGCCCCCGAAGATGCGCCTGCCAGTGACTGGCCTGCCGTGCAATGGGAATTGACCGGCGAGCGGCGCGAAGCGCGCGGCGCCGAAGCGCAGACCTGGCTGCACCTGCAGGCCCGCGCGCTGGTGAGCCTGACTTGTCAGCGCTGCTTGCAGCCGGTGCAGGAGGAACTGGGCCTGTCGCGCTGGTTCCGTTTTGTGCGCGACGAAAACTTGGCCACGGCGATGGCTGCCGAGTTGGATGCCGACAGTGACGACGAGGTACTGGCGCTGCCCAAGGCGCTCGACGCGCTTGAATTGGTCGAGGATGAGTTGTTGCTGGCCTTGCCCCTGGTGCCGCGCCATGAAGTCTGCCCGCAGCCGCTGCCCTTGGCGCAGGCAGCGTCAGCGGATGGCGCAGACCGGCCGCATCCCTTTG